>JBLHVX010000184.1:0-3101 GCA_047628835.1 Granulosicoccus sp. | reverse complement strand
GTTGATAACGCCCGTTTGATCGAAGTTAACGCGCAATTGCGTAGCCATCCGGTTGAAGCCATTGGCGCAACACTTCGTGGTCACATGTCAGATATGAAAAAAATCGTATAAGCTTGGCATTTGATAATAAGCGCTATTTTCAATTGCGCTTATTAATAGCGACACTGAAAGGCCGAGCTTAAAATCTCGGCCTTTTTTATGCACAATATATTAAATGTTTTTATATCGGATGTTTACATCATGCCCCTGCAAGACACTACTTGTCTCAATAGTCACCTCAATATTTGCCTCAATAATTTATCGGTTAATTTTGAAGAGCGTTTTCAATTGCATGCCATCCATTGGCAAATTGAACCGCAACAACACTGGGTTATCACCGGCACCAATGGAGCGGGAAAATCTGCCTTGGCAGCCGTACTCGCCTCCGTAGGTGATATTACCGCAGGCACTATTGAAGGCTTACCCAAACGAGTTGCCATGGTCTCGTTTGAAGCACAGGCTGAATTGATAAACGTTGAATTAAAAAAAGATGATGCCGATATTATGGACGTCATCAGCGAAGGCACTCCCGTTCACGAGATCTTGTTTGACCATTGTCTCGACGTAGCACTGGCCAAACAACTGAGCGTAAAATTTGATGTCGAAAAATTAATGGCCCGCGCTTTTAGAAAACTGTCTACGGGTGAATCACGCAAAGTCATGTTAATTCGCGCACTGGCCAGCAAACCCGACCTACTTATTCTTGATGAACCTTTCGACGGATTAGACGTGAAGACCTTAGCCATGCTGCAAGAGCACCTACACACCTTGGTTGATACCACTACGATGATTATGGTACTCAACCGCTTTGATGAATTCCCCGTCTTTATAAGCCACATCGCCTACGTTGATAGCGGCAGATTGCAACATCAAATACGGCGTGACGACGCGCAAGCCTTTGGTGAGTTGCATCAATTATTACATTTAAAAGGCCCCCATTTGAGTGTGCCCCCAGCCGATGTTGAGACAGCAATTCCAGTACTTGATCCAACTCAACCTCTAGTACATTTAAACAACATCAGTATAAAACACAGTGACCAAATCATCATCGACAAACTCAACTGGATTATACAACCCAATCAACACTGGCAACTCAGCGGCCCCAATGGCAGCGGTAAAACGGCGTTATTATCTCTCATTACCGGCGACCATCCACAATGCTATGTTAACGATATTATTGTGTTTGGTTTTACACGCGGCAGCGGTGAAAGCATCTGGCAAATCAAACAATTTATCGGTTATGTGTCTACCGCACTGCAATGGGAATATCGCGTTGGCACAAGCTTGCGCAACGTGATTATTTCAGGTTTTTATGACAGCATTGGCTTGTACAGTAAATTCACTCAAAAGCATGGGCAAATCGCCGACCAATGGCTGGAGCTACTGGGCATGGCTGATCGAGCCAATCAGCCCTTCAATAAAATGTCCTATGGTGATCAACGTCTATTGTTAATTGCCCGAGCTATGGTGAAACATCCGCCGTTGTTAATTTTAGATGAGCCCTGCTTGGGGCTAGATGAAATGAACCGACAGTTGGTGCTCGCCTTAATTGAAAAGATATGTGCCTACAGCGAAACCTCTGTGCTGTACGTTAATCATCATCCAGAAGACCAGATTAAGGGGATCAATAACTTCTTGGCACTGGGGTAAATTTTCAGGCCCATAAAAAAACTTTCCTTTTAGCGATCTAATTGACCGAGAGGTCATTACTCCATCGATAACAGCGCCCGAATATCCATTTCTAGCACCGAGCCTAACGGTTTCGCCGTACTTAAATAGTAACTAACCTTGCTGCCGTCTCCTACCATTAGATATTTATTAAAGTTCCACGTAGGCGGCCTGCTGGTGGTTTCTGCTAGATATGAAAATACTGGGTTGGCATTACTGCCTTTTACATGTGTGGGCGCGACCATAGTAAAGGTAACACCAAAATTGTAATAGCAAATTTTGGCGGCCTGCGCTTCACTCTTGGCTGCTTGATTAAAATCATTCGAACTAAAACCAACTACCACCAAGCCTTTTTTCTGATACTTTTGATGCAGCGCTTCCAAACTTTTTAATTGCGGCGTAAACCCACAATGACTCGCCGTATTCACCAACAATACCGGCCCGCCGGTATATAAATCGCATATGTTGATGGTTTCGCTGCTGTGCAACTTTTTAAACGCATGGTTTAACTGTTCGGGGCATTGTTGCAGCTGATCTGCTGAAACAGTTAATGGGGTTAACAGTAGTGTCAGTATTGCTGCTAGCTTCGTCATATAGCATCCTATTTATTGAGTTTGTATATATCTTGCTATTTACGAAACAGGCAGCTAAAGAGATGAGAGCGTCTGTTTTAGCTTACGGACACCGGCATTAGAAATATCGACCACCTGCTAATGCGCCACACCGAGCATACCAACAAAACCCAATAATAATATACAGGTAAATCGTAGACCAATATAATAAGACTCACCCTGCCGTCGCACTCCCATTATATTTCTCGTTGACAACAACAATATGTGCCTGAACATTAGGAATCAACACGCCCTTATCGCGCTTGTCACACCAACGCCGGATAATAGACATATATCGCAGCGCCCCATCCTACTTCTCAAGCTCATCAGTTACATTTATACAATAAAGGATGTTCTATTACAGAATGAAAACAATAAAATATAATCACTACTGTCCCGTTCACGCAAAGCCGTCATGCCGGGCTTGACCCGGCATCCAGTAAACTATTGAAATCACTGGATACCCGATAAGAAATAAACGCTTTCCAGAATGACGGGGTTTCTTTTCGATTTTCATGTCGCTTACTCACCATTACACCGCTTGGTTACGATTGACGTAGCCTATAGCTAATTGAGCCGAAGTTAACGGGATAGCAGTAAAATATAATGATAAAAACTAGCGTTATAGCGCCCTATTTTGTACATTATTAACGTGCATTTTTCTACAAATTAATTATTTACCGAATAAGGATCATTCGCTAGCATATAAGCTCTTAAATCTGATTTTTGTGGCTGGGTTTGCAACCACTGTCGAATTCCTTTGATCTTAGCATATGACTCAGC
>JBLHVX010000183.1:0-3264 GCA_047628835.1 Granulosicoccus sp. | reverse complement strand
GCCGACAATTATCCTTTAAGTCGAGTATTAAGCCGTTAGAGCGCACAAATTCAATGCAGCAAGAGAAGCCCGAATCAATGTTCTATCTATGGGTGGTTTCTGGCTTTGACCGAGAATTGCTGAGTAGCATGAGAGTTACTTGATTATCGGAATATAAGGCGATATCTTTTAAGCCCCGCACAACTTTCGGCTAATCAAAGTACACATGGAAATCACACAGCACATAAATGCCTGCTTCATTTTTTTGACGAATACACGCGAGTTGTTCTTCTGGTTTTGTCAGCGCTGCTTCATTAGACTTTGTATTAGTTGCTGAGTGACTTAACAGACCGTTCTGCAAGCCCGCAGTACAACTCCAGCTATACAAGGGTCGACATGTTTTAACCGCCAAGCGAGTACAAAGCTCAAGAACTCTTGGCTCTTCGGTAAGACTCTATGGCAATAAGAGAGGATCCCTTTTTACCATCAATTCGATATCGTTAAGGTCTTCCATTTCAGTCACTTTTTATTATTTTAACAGTATCTACTCAACACTGCCCGTAACTGTTCAGATTGCAGCCAAAATTGTGCTTAGCAAGGCGACAAATGTGAGTTTACAAGTGTAAACAATCATTTTTTAACGCCGACCAGCGCGATTTTGACTGTGAGCTGAGTAGTTACTTTTAATATTCAATATATTAGTCACATATGACGCACCTAACATAAACTGCAGCGCAAACCGAATACCTTAAATACAGCCATGCCTAGCTTGACTAGACAGCAAAAAACGTTTCACGATAGTGTTTCAATTCGTTGATCGAATCACGGACATCATCCATAGCTAGATGCGCACCTGACTTGGTGAAGCCTTTCGTTGCTTCTGGCTTCCAACGACGTGCGAGCTCTTTGACACTGCTCACATCCAGGTTGCGGTAGTGAAAAAAGTTTTCCAGCGCAGGCATATAATTAGCTAAAAAACGGCGATCTTGGCAAATAGAATTACCTGCCATAGGTGACTTCCCTGCCGGCACCCATTCCTTGAGAAAGTCTATGGTTTGCTGTTCGGCATCGACTTCAGCTATTCGGCTATTGCGCACTCGCTCGGTCAACCCTGACTTACCGTGTTGATTAGTGTTCCATTCATCCATGGCGGCTAAACGCTCATCTGACTGATGGACAGCTAACATTGGCCCTTCGGCTAATATATTAAGGTTACTGTCGGTGACGATAGTCGCTATCTCGATAATCACATCATCGTTGGGGTAAAGCCCCGTCATTTCTAGGTCAATCCAAATCAAGTTATCTTCATGTAACATATTCGCGTATCATCCTATAACAATATTTATTGATTCCTATAGTGTTACTGATATATGCCTGTAAATCCAGCTGAACTACACATTACTGACAACCTTCTCCCTTTTTATCACTTTTTGCTACCTATCGAGAATGCCGCATGAGCAAACGAAAACTCACTCGCAAACAAGCGTGGCGCATCGAAAAAGTACAGCAAGAACGCGTTGCACGAGCTGACAAAAAAAATGCCAAAATCGACGCTAATGTAAATGATGGTAGTCTAGGCGCCGAGCAAGAAGGCTTAGTGATTGCGCACTATGGCACACAAGTGGAAATTCAGTCATCGAACCATTCGCCAGAAGCCACTGAAGAAGGCAAAGCCAACGCACCTAAAAAGCGTTGCCATATGCGTACCAACCTTGGCTCATTAGTCACGGGCGACCGTGTAATTTGGCGCGATGCCGAGCCTACAGGAGTGGTAGTGGCGGTACTCCCGAGAACATCGGCCTTATCTCGACCCGATCCCCATGGAGACATGAAAACGGTGGCAGCCAATATTGATAATATTTTAGTGGTAGTTGCTCCTTTTCCTCGTCCCCATAGTTTTTTGATTGACCGTTATTTGGTCGCTGCGGAAGCCATTGGCATTAAACCGGTGATTTTGCTAAACAAAGTGGATTTAATTGATGACAAAAATCGTCATATTGTCGATGGCCTGACAACAATGTATCGCGACCTGGGCTATGAAGTAATTCACGCGTCAACAGTATTAGCGCCAGAGACAGAATGCGATGAGCCGCAAGACGGCCTAGATAATTTAAAACACTTTCTACAAGGCAAAACTACGGTTTTTGTTGGGCAGTCGGGCGTAGGTAAGTCTTCACTTATCAACAAACTCTTACCCGGTCAGGATTTACGTGTAGGTGCACTCACTGAATCGACACAGCGGGGCACACATACCACCACCACCGCACAACTGTTTCACTTTCCATCGACCAATGGTGAGGATGCAGGCCAGCTCATTGACTCCCCAGGAATTAGAGAATTCGGGCTGTGGCATATGGACGAGAGTACTATATTGGAGGGTTTTGTTGAGCTACGTGATTATATAGGTCTATGTAAATTTCGTGATTGCCAACACCGGCATGAACCAAAATGCGCCATTTTAGAAGCGCACGCACGCGGAGAGATCAGTGATCGCCGAATGGAGAGCTACTTCACTTTGAGAGACACTATCGAGGATGTATAGACACTTAACGGTATAAAAACCCACCGAATCAGCCGTTATAGACTATATTGAAAGCGTCCTTTAAATTTTCTATATGGCTGACATGTAAATTTATGTACAACACTTATGTACAATACTAATAACGACTATCCAGCCGCAGCGGCACCAGGTGTAACATCCCAGCCAACTGTAAAACCAAGCGCACACTCACGATCTGCAGGAAGCGATTCTCGGCTATCTATTTGGTTAAAGAAACTCCCTAAAAACCCTCTACCCATTAATCAAACAGTCGCCAATGAAGTGCTAAGCCTTTTGCGCGATGACAACTGCAATTCGCCGAAACTCGCGTCATGTATCCAGAAAGATCCTCTGCTGTGCTTAAAGTTATTCCATGGCACCGAAAAGCAACTTAATAACAAAGAGGGTGATATCCAGCACTTAGTACATTTAATTGGATTAGTAGGCATGAATAAAATTGAGCATGTGGTCAATAATAGCCGGAAAATAGCCTCGACCCCCGACGGTTTTATGGAAATACTATCGGCCAGCTTATTTGCTGCGCATTTAGCATCGACTTTATTAAACAAAAAACATAATGCTAGCAGTGATCGCTTTTTCCTCCCCTGCTTATTTTTTAATGCTCCGTTGTGGTTAATGTGGGTTGCCGCACCTAAAACCATGGCACACGGAAAAATTTTAGCGAGCAGTAAACCGCAATCGTATATTGCTTTGAGTGTAAAAAAACTAGGCTTTAAACTGCCGGA
>JBLHVX010000182.1:0-3295 GCA_047628835.1 Granulosicoccus sp. | reverse complement strand
CCAAGCAAAGGAGACGGCAACAGGTGCGTTAATGTTGACTATGGTGTTAGCGATTGTTTTTGCTGTTTTTGGCGTTATAACTTTGGAACCAATCTTTCGGCTGATGGGCGCAGATGAAAATCAGTTGGGTTTGATTACACAATATATGCTGGTGTGGTATGGCGCAGGCGTATTTTTGGCGATGCCTATGGTGGGTAATAGCGTATTACGTGCTTATGGTGACACCAAAACGCCTAGTTATGTGATGGCTTTTGGAGGCCTTATCAATGTGGTCCTCGACCCTATTCTTATATTTGGTTGGGGACCAGTACCTGCTTTTGGGATCCAAGGTGCAGCCATTGCTACTCTCGTCGCTTGGGCTGTTGGCTTGTTCTATATTTTGTATGTGTTGGCCATCAAACGAAAATTAATTGAAAATAGACTTCTCAACTGGCAAGAATTAAAACGTAGCACGGGTGGCATATTAAAAATTGGTTTACCTGCCGCCGGTGCGAATATGTTAACGCCTATTTCAGCTGGAATAGTGACCGCATTTGTCGCAGGTTATGGCCCTCAAGCAGTTGCTGCTTGGGGAGTGGGTGGTCGATTAGAATCTATTGCTAGTATAGTAGTACTGTCTTTATCGATGTCACTACCCCCTTTTATTAGTCAGAATTTTGGCGCGAATAATATTGACCGAGTAAAACAGGCTTACAGTTTATGTGTCAGATTTGTGATTGTATGGCAGCTAATTATATTTGGCATATTGGTTCTTTTATCAGGCGTCATTGCCAATATATTTAGTAATGAGCCAGAAGTCATTTCGATCATAGTACTTTTTTTAGTGATTGTACCTTTAGGATACGGTACGCAAGGAGTGACTATTTTAACTAATTCATCGTTTAATGCCATGCATATGCCGATGTCAGCTTTAGCATTGAATGCAATGCGTTTATTTGTATTTTTTGTGCCTTTTTCTCTTTTAGGTAGTCATTGGTTTGAGTTACCGGGACTTTTTGGGGCGGGGGTAGTGGCAAATTTAGCTGTGGGTTGTATTGCCTTTGTATGGTGTAAAACCATCCTCGCCTCTCGATTTAAACAAAATGTATTGAGTAAATAAGATTTATGAGTAGAGCATTCGAATTATCATCCAGTTATTCACCAGCTGGCGATCAACCCAAAGCAATAAAAGCGTTAGTTGAGGGCCTAGAGAATGGCTTAGCACGACAAATATTATTGGGTGTTACTGGTTCAGGAAAAACTTTTACTATGGCTAATGTAATTGAAAAGGTGCAGCGGCCAACATTGATATTGGCGCATAACAAAACATTAGCGGCTCAACTTTACGGTGAGATGAAGGAGTTCTTCCCAAATAACGCAGTGGAATATTTTGTATCTTATTACGACTATTACCAGCCTGAGGCGTATGTGCCCTCGAGCGACACTTTTATTGAAAAAGATTCATCGATAAATGCACACATTGAACAAATGCGTTTATCAGCGACTAAATCTCTTATGGAAAGACGCGATGTAATTATTGTTTCTAGTGTCTCTGCTATTTATGGTTTGGGCGATCCTGATTCTTACATGAAAATGTTGGTACATTTTCGTCAAGGCGACATTATGAATCAACGAGACATTTTGCGACGTTTAGTTGAAATTCAATATACCCGCAATGATGTTGCGTTTGACCGAGGTACGTTTAGAGTTCGCGGTGACGTAATTGATGTATTCCCTGCTGACTCTGAGCGTCATGCTATTCGAGTGGAGTTGTTCGACGAAGAAGTCGAGCGTATCAGCATTTTTGATCCCCTAACGGGCGCTGTTGAAAAAACGGTAACCCGAGCCACTGTTTTCCCAAAAACCCATTATGTTACTCCCAGACAAAAAATAATTGATGCAATTGAACATATCAAAGTTGAGTTGAAAGAAAGGCGCGAGCAACTTAAATCAGCTAATAAATTAGTAGAAGAGCAACGTGTATCTCAGCGCTGTCAATTTGACATGGAAATGATGCAAGAGCTGGGGTATTGCTCAGGTATTGAAAATTATTCTCGATATTTGTCAGGCCGAAACCCTGGCGATCCGCCACCTACTTTAATTGACTATTTCCCATCTGACGGATTAATGTTTATTGATGAATCTCATGTCACTGTGTCACAAATTGGGGCTATGTATAAGGGTGACAGGTCTCGTAAAGAAACATTAGTAGAATATGGATTCAGATTACCTTCAGCATTAGATAATAGGCCTTTAAAATTCGAAGAGTTTGAGCAAATTGCGCCACAAACGGTCTACGTGTCTGCTACACCTGGTAAATTCGAACTAGCGACCGTACCGGACGATATAATTGAACAACTAGTTCGTCCTACAGGGTTACTTGATCCAGAAATAGAAATAAGACCAGTAGGTACTCAAGTTGATGATCTACTTTCTGAAATTCATAAGTGTGTAGCGGCCAATGAAAGAGTGCTAGTAACTACGTTAACTAAACGTATGTCTGAAGACTTAAGTGATTACCTTGATGAACACGGTGTGAAGGCCCGTTATTTACACTCAGATATAGACACGGTAGAACGTATTGAGATTATTCGAGATCTGCGTATAGGTAAATTTGATGTGTTGGTTGGGATCAACTTGCTTAGAGAAGGGCTCGACATGCCAGAGGTGGCGTTAGTGGCAATTCTTGATGCGGATAAAGAGGGATTTTTGCGTTCTGATAAGTCTTTAATTCAGACGATGGGCCGAGCAGCGCGACATCTTAACGGTCGGGCAATATTGTATGGAGACAGGATCACCGGCTCGATGCAGCGAGCTATCGAAGAGACTGATAGACGACGAGATATACAACGTGCTTATAATCTTAAACATGGAATTATTCCTACGCAGATGAATAAACCCATTACCGATATCATGGACGTGGGAGATGGCGATTCTGATAGTAAAGTTAAACTTAGATTAGTGGGTGAGTCGAGCAAGAAATACAATACACTTAGTACACCGCAACTTTTGCAAAAAATCACTGAGCTGGAAAAAGTGATGTTTAAAGCGGCAAAAGACCTAGAGTTCGAAAAAGCGGCGAACCTGCGTGATGACATAGAAGCTTATCGTGCTCAAATAGTAAAAAACTCCTAATATACTCAAAGCTTTTAAACTACATGGCATCGGCAATATAATATTATTTTAGTATCTTGCCAATGCCATATGCGACTTAGAACAACGGTTAGGCTGATCGAAGATTAAATAACAAACCCTCTACCAAAAAGAAAAATAGGAAATTAAGGATTATGGAAAAAGGAGTATCGAATTAGCTAGT
>JBLHVX010000181.1:0-3333 GCA_047628835.1 Granulosicoccus sp. | reverse complement strand
TAGTAAATTGCGACATTGACTGCCAAACAGTCTCATAAGGTTGCAAGCCTAAATCACGAACACATAGAGGGAATTGAGACGGTAGAGAAAGTGAGTCACTCATCGCTAACTACGCCACGATTCAGAATAATGACAGAACAATTACAGAACAATTTTAACAGCGGAATTGTTTTTTAACGCTTGGTGATACGCTTCTAACTGCTGCGCACCCGTTGCGGTAATAAACACGGTTACTGAGGTAAAACGTGCTTTACTACTTTGCTTGACGGTCACTTTATTGCGATCAAAAGTGGGGGCGAAACTCTCGGTGGTCGCCAATACGAACTCTATAAATGTATCGCTCCTCTCTCCCATGATCTTCACGGGATAATCATGACAAGGAAATTCAATAACAGGCGGTTGCTGTTGTGTCAGATCGTTTACTTTATCAGCCATAATGTAATATCAACTATTCACTCTATATTGAGTACTGGGTGTTACTGGTTATTGGTTATTGGTTATTGGTAAGTATTTAGCTCTATGCAAATACTACTGATCGATGTGGGTTATTTAGCGCTAAAAAAACCACCAAAAAACAACTTAACACTATCAATCATGCGTGAAAACACGCCGGCTTCTTCGATTGCTGTTAAGGCAACCACAGCTACATTCAACAACTCTTCGTCACCTAAGGTCACAACGATATTACCTAACTCTTGACCCTCAGAAATGGGGGCTTTAATGACCTCGTCAATATGCACCGTAGCCTGAAGATCATTTTCACTGCCACGAGGTACGGTTAAATAAATATCTTTTGGCAATACGATTTGCACCTTATCGGCCTGCCCCTTCCACACCACAGCAGTGTTAACAATATCGCCTTTGTTGTATAACTTATGGGTATAGTAATACCGAAAACCATATGACAATAATTTTTGCGACGATGATGCACGTGCTGATTCTGATTTCGTACCAGTGACTACTGAGATAAGACGCATACCTTCACGTTCTGATGATGCCGTCAAACCAAAACCTGCTTCTTCTGTATGCCCAGTCTTAACACCATCAACACTTTTATCCGTGAATAAGAGTCGGTTACGGTTGGGTTGATTAATACCGTTATAGGTGAAATATTTTTCTGAATACAATTTATAGTGTTCGGGAAAATCTTTGATCAACGCTCGCCCTAAAATAGCAAGATCACGCACCGTACTGATATGCCCATCGGCAGGCCAGCCTGTTGCGTTTTTAAACGATGTCTTCGTCATGCCTAAGATAGCAGCTTGCTGATTCATAATGTCGGCAAATGCTTGTTCGCTACCAGCGATATGTTCGGCCAAAGCAATGCTCGCATCGTTTCCAGACTGGATAATCAAACCCCGCAATAAATCTTTAACGGTGACTTGCGTGCCCTCGCGGACAAACATTTTAGAGCCACCTTTCTTCCAAGCTTTGACGCTAATAGTCACCAAGTCATTGGGGTTAATTGAGCCACGCTCTATCTCCGATGACACGATATAACTTGTCATCATTTTGGTCATGCTCGCAGGAGGCAATAATCTATCTGCGTTTTTCTCTACCAATACTCGCCCCGTATTCGAATCCATCAAAAAGTATGCGGTAGCCGATAGTTGCGGAGGCGCAGGGATAATCACTGGACGTGCATAAGCAGAAGCGGCAATACTAAGAAGGCTAATAAATAGCAATGCGGAACGAACGAAAAACGTCATAAATAAACTCTTATTGAAAATTAGACCGAATGGATTGATAACATGCAAACTTGCGGGACGATATTCTACCATAAGTGATTACATCAAGGATGCCAAAAACTATACACTGAGAATCATATTGCACCATATAAAGACACTAGACAAACAAGAGCGCTAAACTATCTTCAGAGAAAATGTTGCCCAAATAAGGTGTTAAAAAACACTTCCCCTACTAGAGTAACTACTTTACAAGCCGCGGCTTTTTAATGCCTTGCTCATACAATACCTGTTTTGCCTCGGATATCATTTGCGGGCCTTTAAGGGGACCGACTCGAACGCGATGCCAGGTCTTATCATCATTGGTGACGACAGTAACTGGTGCGCGCAAAGACGCGGCTTGCAACTTTTTCTGTAAGTTTTGTGCTCTATCTAACGATTTAAACGCCGCCGCTTGCAAATAAACTGATGCAGTACTGCTTATAGGTACTGGAGCAATAATTCCCGGAGGTTGTGGCACTGATTCCGGCACCATAACATTCGGCGTATTGACCGGTGCTGCCGATATCACTTGAGGCACCACAGCAGGTTGCACTAAAGGCGTGACATCAACCACATCGACGTCAGCAACACCTTGCTCAGCAAAGCCCAACTTAAGCGCTGCTGCATAGCTCAGATCAATAATACGATCACTGTGGAAAGGGCCGCGATCATTAACCAAGACGACAACGCTGCGGTTATTCGCTATATTCGTAACCCGCACATAACTGGGAATAGGTAAGGTTTTGTGCGCCGCTGTCATCGCCCACATATCATACACTTCGCCGTTTGCAGTACGACGACCATGGAATTTAGTCCCATACCATGATGCTCCACCACTCTCTCGATACCCTGTACTAGCCGACAACAGTGTATAGGTTTTACCTAAAACGGTATAAGGGGATTTGTTACCGGCTCGGGTACGAACCACCAGTTGGGGCTGAGCATCAGTAATGTTAGCAATATCTCTTTGCTCTCTCGGCGCACTATCACCACGGTCACTTGAACTAATGGATGTGGGAATAAGGTCGGATATGGTCGAGCACGCCGACAAAAAAGTCGTCATCGACGCTATCAAGATTATACGTTTCATGAAAAATACTCAGTATCTAAAAGAATAAATATATTGCTATTGTGCTCGCCGCTGTTTCGCCTCTGCAATTTCCTGGCTAAGTTGCCACACAGCCATGGCATACAAACGACTATGATTATAACGAGTAATCACGTAATAGTTGTTCAAGCCAATCCAAAATTCCATGCCTTTAGCGCCTTCTAAGCGAATCGCATTAGCCGTCTGTTCTGCGAGGGGAGCTATCGGCGTATAGCCTTTTTCGGCCAGGCTGCTCACGGTATGCTTAGGCTTCAAGGAATCATTTAAAATACTATCGTCATAGCCATCACTAATACGCGTTCTGACAATAACCGGTTGACCTTGCTCCCAGCCGTGACGCTTGAAATAATTCGCCACACTCCCAATAGCATCGGTAGCGTTATTCCAAATATCAGCAAAACCATCATCAGTGTAATCAATTGCGTAAGCACGATAACTGGACGGGATAAATTGACCGTATCCCATAGCGCCTGCATATGAACCAATTAAACTGAGCGG
>JBLHVX010000180.1:0-3455 GCA_047628835.1 Granulosicoccus sp. | reverse complement strand
ATCAGTGGCTTCACCGGTGCTACCAAGCAACTAGCGATGCTGGGAGGGTAACGTGGCAACTAATATGGCAACTATTGGCGTTATCCTAGCCGGTGGCTTATCATCCCGTATGGGACAGGATAAGGCCTTAATGCGTATGGCTGACACATGTATGTTAGACCATATTTCTCAGGTGTTACATAAAACGACTGTCAAAGAAATAGTCATTAGTCGCAATGATAAAAATGGAAAATATCTCTCGGACATTATGCCTAATAAAGGTCCATTGTCTGGGATACATAGTGCAGCGATGCACTACCCCTCTGACAACCTATTAATCGTTCCAGTGGATTTACCATTAATTGATCATTTCACGCTAGAAGAATTAATTAACTATGGACATCGTCACCGGTGTAACGCTAGGTATGCGGCACAAAGTTTACCGCTGTACGTGAATAATACGGAGGCACTGAGACAAGCCCTCGATCACACTTTACGTACTACGAATAGCTTTTCAGTTAACCGCTTTTGTAGTCATTTTTCATTAGGCAAACTCAATTTGAAAAGAAAATTGAGTTTACTTAACACCAATACACCTGAACAGTGGCAGCTTGCAGAACAACACTTTCAAATAATGCCACTGACATCACCCAAAGAGGTTTTATGAGCCACTCAGCCAAAGTATTTGAACCATTATCTATCGCAATATTAACGGTTTCTGATACGAGAAATGTCGACACCGATACATCGGGTCATTATCTTGCTCAAAGTGCCAAGCAAGAAGGACATCACGTCAGTATTAGTGAGATTGTGGTTGATGATATTTATTTAATTCGTGCCGCAGTATCAAACTATATTGCCGACCCGACGATACAGGCAGTATTAATTACCGGGGGCACGGGCTTTACACACCGTGACTCAACACCGGAAGCCATTATTCCCTTACTGGATAAGCAGGTAGAGGGTTTTGGCGAATTATTCCGCCATCTGTCTTATCAAGAAATAGGCACGTCTACTATTCAATCCCGCGCGGTTTCTGGATTAGCCAATGGCACCGTGATTTTTTGTATCCCAGGTTCAACCGGAGCATGTAGAACCGCGTGGGAAGGTATTATCCAGCCACAATTAAACAGTACCCAAGGGCCGTGTAATTTTGTGACTCATTTACAACAAGCTAATACAGGCGCATGCAAGAGTAGAGAAGCATGAGCCCCCCGCTATCTTCAGCCAGTCAGTTGAGCCATGTTGATAGTCAAGGTCAGGCCAATATGTTGGACGTTTCCGATAAAGCAGCATCGTCAAGACAAGCGGTTACTGAAGGCTACGTCAAGATCGCTTAAGATGCTTTAGCGCCAATCAAAAAAAATCAAATAGCAAAAGGCGATGTGCTCAGTGTGGCACGTATAGCGGGGACACAAGCAGCAAAAAACTGCGCCTCATTAATACCCCTTTGCCACCCTCTATTACTGAAAAAAATGTAAATAGATTTTGAAATTGATGATGGAAATAGCCAAATACGTATTATTTTTTTGTGTAAATTAAGCGGGAAAACGGGTGTGGAAATTGAAGCGCTCACAGGCGTTTCTATTGCTGCGCTAACGTTATTTGATATGTGTAAAACCGTCGACCCATTAATGACGATTCATACTACTCGTGTACTAAAAAAAGAAGGTTGAAAATCAAGTGATTCGACAAGGGGAACACGATGATAAAAATTCATTTTTTTGCCAGTTTAAGTGAGCGGCTGGGTTGCTCAAACATTAATTTGGAATATGCAGGAGAGCATACGGTAGCCGACGTCAAACAACGTTTGCTCGAAAAAGGTCACAACTGGTCGTTACTTAACGAACAGAGTGTCCAGGTAGCTGTCAACCAAACGCTCTCTAAATTTGATGCCAACATTAACGATGGGGATGAAATTGCATTCTTCCCGCCGGTTACTGGAGGATAATATGATTAGCGTGCAAAAAGATGACTTTAATCAGGGCGCTGAATACGAAAAACTGAGACAAGATGCAGCAGGAGATGGCGCAATTGTGACTTTTACAGGGTTGGTTCGTGATTTTAATGATGATGGATCAGTCTCTATGATTCGATTAGATCACTATCCTGGGATGACTGAAAAATCATTAATGAATATTTGTGTTGAAGCCCGCCAACGCTGGGAACTTGGACAGATACGCATCATACATCGGATTGGTGTTGTTGAGGCTAGTGAACAGATTGTTTTTATTGGCGTATCCGCTAAGCATCGTAAAAATGCTTTTGAGGCTGCTGAATTTATTATGGATTATTTAAAGACTAGTGCGCCCTTATGGAAACAAGAAGGCACCGCAAGCGGAATGAAGTGGGTTGAATCGAAAAAATCAGATCAAGATGCGTTAGCACGCTGGTAACAATCATTTTGCACCACTACTGTGCCGTTAACTTTATGAAAATCACTATAAGTCATGCTGACGACGTCCAAACAATACCGGATATAGCCCGGCATGACGAATATGATGGTAGGAGACATGAAAAAGTAAAACAAGATCTAGTGATTTCAGGCACTGCTGGATACCGGAAGAAATATTAACAGAAAACACCTCAAAAGATGTATGGGCAGATAGTGCTTACCGTAGTGAAGAAAAAGAGTTGATACTCGGTATCATGGGTTGCCGTAGCCATGTGCATAAAAAAGGTAAGAACAGTAAACTGTTATCAACGCAAAATCAAAAAACCAATAAAAGAAAGTCAACGGTTCGTGTCAGAGTTGAACATGTCTTTGGCTCTATCACCAACTAGCAAGGTCGACTTTATTTTCGGGTGATAGGGTTAGGTCGTACTAAAGTAAAAGTCGGCATGATGAATCTCGTCCATAACATGAACCGCTTGGTTACCTTAAACAGGATAAGTATGTCTATTTTGAATAGTGGCGGAAGTAGCCCCCCAAAAACACTCACAGTGCCTTTTTAGGCATAATAAACAATAAAATAGCGATGGAATGATAATTAATCACATTCTTCTTAGGTGAAAAATAAATGTCATTCTATTTGTATTTTTAGAGGTTCTCATAAGCTAATGGGACGTTTAAAAACCATCATCAGACAACGTTTTCCTTATGAGTGTATGCTGAATGACAAACTAAAAACCTCCTATCCCTATCATGCTTAAATAACCTTACTTTCCCCATCGAGAATTTTCCAGAAGGCACTTAAATAAACACTTGGATTTATATTTAAGGTCCGACCTGAATACTCAAAACGAGCATCATCACAAATAACTTGAATAAGGTCGACCAAGTTAAATGTATCCCCAACTAACTGGGGCTTTTCATGAATTAACCTAGGAGCCTGTCGGACTTAGGAAAAATCTACTGCGGCAGCAAGAAATCGGTGCCTTTTCCCGATCATTTTCGTAGAATAGGCTCACTATTCGCCTCAAATGATCGAAAAAATGCCCTCGATCTCTCTCTGCCTCGCTACGACCCCCTAAGT
>JBLHVX010000179.1:0-3570 GCA_047628835.1 Granulosicoccus sp. | reverse complement strand
ACAGAGAGTTTTGTTGGAATGATGGTTGACCGTTTATTACGCGGCACCGATATTCGTTTACCCGATAACCAAGTGATTCGTAGTCGTGATGGATTTGAGCGCCGTTTTTTTAGAGCGAAATTTTGGGCGGATAGCCCAGAAACCTATGGCGATGTAGCGTTTCAGCCCGATCCACTACCAGATGATTTGTTTGATCGACCATTAACAGAAGAAGAAAAGCTGCGTTTGACGAGCTATCCAGAAGACGAAGTGCCAGTATTTTTTGGTCACTATTGGCTGCAAGGTCGGCCAACACCGATTAAGCACAATGTGTGCTGTCTAGATTACAGTGCGGTTAAATATGATAGATTGGTGGCCTATCGTTTAGATGACGAAATAATTCTCAATAAAGAAAAGTTTTCATGGGTTTATGTTGACCCACCTAAAGATTCTTTTAATAATCCATCCTTAATTGAAGTGAGTGATTAACAGCACCAAGTCATAGTGCGCAGTTAACAGTATCAAATTGATAATGCCTAAAATACATAAGCGAGTTTCTAGTGATGATCAGTAGTGTTCAGGGATTGTTAGGTAGCCTAACACCCGATATGTATCAAAAATTAAAACAGTCTGTAGAGTTGGGCAAGTGGCCAACAGGTGGGATTCTCAGCAATGAGCAAAAAGATTTATGCTTGCAGGCGGTTATCGCCTATGAAAAAAAGCATTTTTCCGATGAACAGCATACCGGATATATTCCACCTAAAAAGCATACCCATTGCGGTAGTGAAAAGGGTGAAATTGCTAATGATGAAGAACAGCCTATTCGTTTTACTGATTAACTCCGGCAGGATCCTAGCGAAGCGATCCTGAATTAAAAGCTTATAAAACGTTAGGGTAGAGTAAGTAATAAAACCCAAATCCACTAAGTGTTAGGCTAAATAAAGATAGTGCTATAGCGGTATTGATTTAAAAAAATTGAAGTGAATACGATTAATGATGTTAACTATGAAAGATGAACAACCTAAAGCTATTTATTTAAGTGATTATCAAGTTCCTGACTTTTTAATTGAGAAAACAGACCTGGTTTTTTCATTAGATGAAAATGAAACAACCGTCACATCTACATTACTAATAAAGAAAAATAGTGACTCTGAAAAAAGTCATTGTCCATTAGTATTACACGGAGAAGAGCTGGTATTACAGTCTATTGCGGTTGATGGTCGTGAACTCAGTGATGATGAATATCAATTAGGAGAAGAGTCGCTCACTGTAATCATTCCTGATCAGTGCATTATCACCTGTGTCACTATTATCAAGCCGGAACAAAATACTGCTTTAGAGGGCTTATATAAATCTAGCGGTATGTACTGTACGCAATGCGAGGCCGAAGGTTTTAGAAAGATCACCTATTACCTAGATCGCCCCGATGTGATGAGTGTGTTTAGTACAAAAATCATTGCTGATAAAACTCAATATCCGTTGTTGCTATCTAATGGAAATTTGGTTAACGAGGGCGAATTAGACAACAATCGTCATTGGGCGCAATGGTATGACCCCTTTAAAAAGCCAGCGTATTTATTTGCCTTAGTTGCAGGTGATTTATCATTAGTTGAAGATAGTTTTACCACCCAGTCGGGTCGTGATATTACCTTACGTATTTACGTTGAGGAAAAAGACGTAGATAAGTGTGACCATGCGATGCAATCACTCAAGCATGCTATGCGTTGGGATGAAGAAGTTTACGGTCGTGAGTATGATTTAGAACTCTTTATGATCGTAGCGGTAGATGACTTTAATATGGGTGCGATGGAAAATAAGGGGCTCAATATTTTCAATACGTCCTGTGTGTTGGCGCATCCAAAAACCACTACCGATGCTGGATTTCAACGTGTGGAAGGTGTTGTCGCCCACGAGTACTTTCATAATTGGTCGGGCAACCGTGTCACTTGTCGTGATTGGTTTCAACTCAGTTTAAAAGAAGGCTTTACGGTATTTCGCGATGAAGAGTTTTCTGCGGATATGGGTTCGCGAGCAGTTAAGCGTATAGAAGATGTCGCCTTTGTACGTACCACGCAATTTGCTGAAGATGCAGGCCCAATGGCGCATCCCGTACAGCCGCCATCGTTTATCGAAATTTCTAATTTTTATACGTTAACCATTTACGAAAAAGGCGCAGAAGTGGTGCGAATGATACACACCTTGCTAGGTGAAGAGTCATTTCGTGAAGGATCGGATTTATATTTTCAACGACATGATGGACAAGCCGTTACTATTAATGAATTTGTGAATGCTATGGAAGCGGTATCACAGCGAGATCTTACACAATTTAAATATTGGTACACTCAAGCGGGCACACCTATAGTAACCGTTACGGATGACTATGACGCGCGCACACAACGTTATGTCTTAACGGTTAAGCAGCACTGTCCCGATACACCAGAAGCAAAAGCCGAAGAGAAAAAGCCATTTCATTTTCCGTTAAGCATGGGTTTAATTGTAGATGGTAAAAATATCCCTCTTATATTGGAAGGTGGTCAAGTAGCAGGTGGCCAAGTAACAGATAGTGAAGTAGACGGCGACGAAGTCGAGAGTAGAGACGAGGCCATATCTGTCACCAGTCGTGTACTTGAGGTAACGCAAACAGAGCAACAGTTTACATTTATTAATGTACCTGCCAAGCCTGTACCTTCATTATTGCGCCAGTTTTCAGCACCTGTGCGTTTGTCAGTGCAGCGCACTCGAGAAGAGTATTTACAGCTGTTAGCGTACGATGAAGATACTTTTTGTCGTTGGGATGCGGGCCAGCAATTAGCAGTCTCTATCATCGATGAATTGATCCAAGCTCACCAAGCACAAAAAACTATTGATATAGACACCACCTTACTTGATGGTTTACGCGTAGTACTTGAAGCCCAGTCTTCGGATGCCAGCATGGATAACGCGATGGTATCGTTATTATTAACCTTACCTTCTGAAGCCTATCTATCAGAGGTTGCCTCGGTAGTGGATGCTGAGGCCATTCATGCGGCGCGTAATCAATTGGCCAAGCATTTAGCTGTTGGTTTATATGATCTGCTGCTGCCTTGTTACCAAGCCTTAAATACAGAAGAGCCCTATATAGCGTCGGCAGACGAAATCGCTAAGCGGAGCTTAAAAAATACAGCGCTATCTTATTTGTTGTTGGCTAACGATGCCGCAGATAATACTAACGACAAACATATTGATATAGTCGAAATATGTTATCAACAGTTTGTAACAGCAAATAATATGACGGATAGCTTTGCTGGCTTAAAAGCATTAGTGCATCACCAAGCGTCAGATGATGCGACGCGAGCCTGCCAAGAAAAAGCTTTAGAAGCGTTCTATAAAAAATGGCAGCACGAAAGTTTAGTGATTAATCAGTGGTTAAGTGTGCAAGCAACGATTCCCCATGTGTCTGCGCTTGACACGGTGAAAAACTTGATGCAACACGAAAGCTTTTCTATGAGCAATCCTAATAAAGTGCGTGCTCTTATAGGGGCATTCACCCAAAACTTGATTGCTTTTCATCAGACCTCAGGAGAGGGCTATCGTTTCTTAGCTGAACAAGTT
>JBLHVX010000178.1:0-3600 GCA_047628835.1 Granulosicoccus sp. | reverse complement strand
CAAAGAAAAGCAAACAGGGCAGGTATGCTACCGTCTATTTCAACGACAAAAGCCCTGAGGCAACAATACTGCCTAGCGGCCATTGTTGCGCGATCACCACCCATTCTTTTACACGCGGCTCATCAGGTAATGCCCACTCCACTACCTCCTCTTGCCCATCCCACTCGCCTTTATTCTCAACGTACTCAATAGGATTAAAGTAGGGGAGCTGTTTACCACCGTTTTCACCCGACGTGATGGGTAGAAGGTGCTCGCCACTTGTGCCCAGTAAGAACAACTGCCATTGCTGCTTTTTATTATTTTCACCCACCGCGGGGTTTTTGATGGCGGGCAGTGCCACTGCAAGGGTTTTTTGTGTGCCATGTGTGAGCTGATTAGCATTTGCGGTAGCGGTGATCTCTATCCTCTCTACTGCCTGCTCATACTGATGATCTGCCGCAATAATGGCATTCACCTTTGAGCGACGAGAGCCCACCGCACTATAACGCCCATTAATAATCATTTGCGGGGTATACACTCCTCGCTCTCCACCTTTCAAAAACGATTGATATTGACGCTGTCGATTATTGCAAAATGGGCGTGAAAACGTATCTTTCCAGCCTAGGTAATTCCAGTAAGTGACGTGACAAGATAGGGTAATGACATTTTCGTGTGTTGCCAACTCGCCTAAAAATTCATCGGCGGGAGGACAAGAATAACAGCCTTGACTGGTAAACAATTCAACCACTGTCACAGGAGGAGTCGCTGTGTCGGCAGCAGATGCCACTGGTGACATCAGTAAAAGCAGAATAAATAATGGATAAAACACGGATATACCTCGGTGATAGTCTGATTATCAGATCATCACTAGGATAAAAACGTTCAATTGTTTATGATGACACCGGTGATTTATTTACCACTCACACTTAACCGAACATATTTAGTAACTACTCAGCTCACAACCAAAATCGCGCTGAACTGCGTTAATAAATGATTGTTTACACTTGTAAACTCACATTTTTCGCCTTGCTCAGCACAATGTTGACTGCAATCTGAACAGTTACGGACAGTGCTGAGTAGCTACCATATTTATTGCCATATTTTTAGCAGCTAATTTTAGAACATATACCTATAACCACATATATAACTACATAATAGCCACATACATATTATCGCGGTGTCGCTAGAGTTCAACGAGATCATATCCATGAAAAAAGTCGTCTATCCAGGCACATTCGATCCCATCACTAATGGTCATGTTGATCTTGTTGAGCGTGCCTGCCGTCTATTTGATCATGTTGTCATTGCGGTCGCTGATAGCAGCAGTAAACGTCCATTATTTAACCTGGAAGAGCGGGTGGCTTTATGCCGAGAGGTATTGCAACACTTAGATAATGTCGAAGTCTTAGGGTTTAATATCTTGTTGGCACATTTTGTAGAAGAGCAGGGTGCGCAGGCGGTTATTCGTGGCTTACGTGCGGTATCGGATTTCGAGTATGAATTCCAACTAGCCAATATGAATCGTGCATTGCTACCGCATATGGAAAGTATCTTTTTAACGCCCGCCGAGCACTTGTCGTATTTGTCGTCGTCTTTAATTAGAGAGATTGCCTCTCTGGAAGGGGATGTTAAGCAGTTTGTACCCGCTGCCGTAGAAGCTGCATTAAAAGAAAAGTTTACGTCTGAGGCATAACCATCAATTGAGCCTAGGAGCCTGCCCATAAGTAGGGCTCTGCTGCAGAGAAATTAAAATGGCCATCTTTGCTTAGTTTTTATCTCTTCCAATTTTATCTACCTGGCGCATACCCCTAATGCGTCGCATGATATCTGCCAAATGCACGCGGTTTTTCACGCCAATTGTTAAGCGCAATATATTACGGCTAGGATCTTTTTCCTTGTAGACGATTTTTTCAATGTTTGCGCCCATTTCCGTAATACGGCTAGCGATTTGGGCAAACAAAGAGCGATCAGATTCGACATTAATAATTAAATCCACCGGAAATTCACCCTGCACATCTTCTGACCAACTAACCTGACTCACCTTGTCAAGATCATCTCTTATATCCGCGATGTTTTTGCAGGTATCTACATGAATGACCAAACCCTTACCCGCGCTGATAACGCCCATAATGGCGTCTCCTGGGATCGGATGACAACATCGAGAAAGCGTAATCATCGTGCCGTCGGTAGCATCTATAGTCAATGGCGCTTGAACTTGTGTAGAAATATCATCAGCGCGATGAGGTACCAGTAATTTGGCAACCTTGCTACTCATTAGATTGCCTAAACCAATGTCGCTCAGCAAGTCATCGAGGTTGTTATATTTCTGCTCATCAAAAATCTTCTGGAGAATGCTTTCATCGACATTATCTAGATTCGCGTCCACCTGTTTCAACATACGATTCAGCATCCGGCGACCAAGGTCGATGGCATCTTGTTGCTGGTGATTCTTCAGCGACTGGCGAATTGCCACGCGCGCCTTACTGGTTTTTACCGTATTGAGCCAATTCGCCTGGGGGCGACGCTCGTCATCAGTAATAACGTGTACTTTTTGCCCGTTGCTAAGCGACTGGTTGAGTGAAGCGGTGCGATTGTTAATACGGCAGGCATAACAAGTATCCCCTATTTCCGTATGTACCGCGTAAGCGAAATCAACGGCAGTAGCATCCATTGGCAATTCGATAATGCGGCCCTGGGGGGTAAATACATAAATTTCATCGGAGAAAAAATCGTTTTTCACCTGCTGAATAAACTCTACAGGGTCACCTGCGCTTTGCTGTAACTCCAACAAGCTATTAATCCAGCGACGTGCGCGCGATGCGCTTACATCATCACCTGAGCCCTCTGATTTATACAACCAGTGCGCTGCAATGCCGGTACTCGCAATTTCATCCATTTCTTTGGTGCGAATCTGTACTTCAACAGGGACATTTTCCGCACCGTTCACAACGGTGTGAATAGACTGGTAACCATTCACCTTAGGAATAGCAATATAATCTTTAAAGCGACCTGGGATAGGCTTATACAAATTATGCACTGCACCTAAAACGCGGTAACAATCATCAATACTGTCCACAATAATACGGAAACCAAACACATCGGTAATATCACGAAAGCGACGCTTGTTCTCGCCTTTTAGCTCCATTTTACGGTAGATACTGTATAAGTGCTTTTCTCGGCCGGTAACCACCGACTCAATGCTCCAGCGAGCCATTTGGTTTTCGAGGGTTTCTTGAATATGCGAGACCAGCTCTTTTTGCTTAGAACGCACCGCAGATACTGCTGCCCTTAAACGTCTAGCTCGTAGGGGATATAGGGCTTCAAAACCCCGATCTTCAAATTCGACACGAAACGATTGTATCCCTAGCCTAGCGGCAATCCGTGCATACATTTCGAGAGTTTCTTTGGCAATTCGACGACGTTTTTCTGGCTTAAGTGGGCCCAGGGTACGCATATTGTGTAAGCGATCAGCGAGTTTCACGATAATGACACGGATATCTTTCGACATCGCAATCGCCATTTTTTCGAAGTTATGCGCCTGCTTTTCTTCTTGGCTAGAAAATTCCATATGGGTGAGCTTACTCACACCATCAACGATATCAGCAACAGTTTCACCAAAAT
>JBLHVX010000177.1:0-3689 GCA_047628835.1 Granulosicoccus sp. | reverse complement strand
ATTGCAGGAACCTCTAACCATGTTGAAAGAATCGTTCGCAGTGATGAGCGGGCGACATAGTGATGAGCAGTTGTTAAGCACCTTGCAGCAGCACGACAGCGTAGTGATTATGAAAGCAGGGCGAGCACGACAAAAAATCATTCAGGCATTAGAAAAATCTAATCGTGTTGATGATGCTAGCTATCTTGAATATGTAGGCCGAACACAAGAAAGAGTTGTCCGAGATATACGGCAGCTATCTAAAGGAGCGGGTCCGTATTTTTCACTTTTTGTTATTACAAGAAACTCAATAAATCGCTCATCTAGCGAATAGAGTGCGTACATTTACTGATGCAGACAATGAATAGCTCAATTAAAACCCCTTATATTATTGCCTTAACGGATGCCGGGTTAGTGCTTGCCCAGCGTTTACAGCTGCTGGTTGATGGGAGCGAGGTATGGTTTAAACCAAAACCGTTTGCAAATAAAGTGCAGCAGGTTTTTGTCGCTGGACACCCTTTAATTTTTATTTGTGCGACGGGTATTGTGGTGCGAACCCTTGCGCCAGTATTGGTCAACAAGTTTGATGACCCGCCTGTATTGGTGATGGATGAGCAGGGTGGATTCGTTATCTCATTATTATCGGGTCACGAAGGCGGGGCGAATAATTGGGCTAAAGATATATCAGAAAAAATATCAGCACAGCTAGTCCTCACCACCGCCAATAGTTATTTACAGCCGATTTATTGTGTTGGTATTGGATGTGAACGGCATTGCTCTGTTGCGATGATTGAATCCCTATTGCAGAGCTGTTTGCAGCAGGCGAACTTAGCCATCGATGATATTTCGAGCATTAATAGTATTGATATTAAAGCCGATGAAGTGGGGATCATTGAATGTGCGGCATCCCATGAAAAATGTTTTCATACTTATTCGGTCGAGGAGTTAACTACCGTCGAAGGTTTGCTAAAAACACCGTCTGACTATGTATTTAATACAGTGGGTGTTTATGGTGTGGCAGAGTCTGCTGCTTTATATAGTGCAAAAACATTAACGCAGTCAGCGCCAGAGCTGATATTAACCAAACAAAAAAACACTAAAGCAACCTGTGCGATTGCACGCGCATACGCGCAGTAATGTGTGTTAAGGCCGTACTATGAATCGTTAACTTCTATCTGCTGGTGAGGGCTGACCTATACAGGCGCATTGAGGATAATGGGAGATAAGGATTACAAAAAAATCTCGCCATTCCGGAAAGCGTTTTTTGTTTATCCGAAATCCAGTGTTGGTAAACTCTGGTTGGATACCGGATCAAGCCCGGTATGACGAGTTAATATGACGGGTTAAAGCCTGTACTCAATTTGATGGGTATGCGGCATGACGAATCCAAGTAACGAGGCAGTATTGTTAGAACCTAATAATGAAGAATTAACAATAGAGGTAAAATGAAAAAATTATATGTAGTAGGGACAGGCCCCGGTGCTAGAGATCTGGTTGCGCCTAAAGCCATGGCCGCTATTGGTGCGAGTGAAGAGTTGGTCGCTTATGGCTTGTATTTAGATTTGTTGGGTGATGTGTGCGACGGTAAAAATCATCACGATTTACCTTTGGGTGAAGAAATTGGTCGTGCCCGGCTCGCCTTAGATTTAGCCGCGTCAGGAAAAACAACCGCATTGATCTCTAGTGGCGATATCGGTATTTATGCCATGGCGACGTTGGTATTTGAATTGCTCGACCAACAGCTGCAAGGCAAAGAAGATCACCCTGAATGGCTAACGATTGATATAGAAGTGGTGGCAGGAATTTCTGCCATGCAGGCAGCAGCTAGTCGTGTAGGCGCTATGCTAGGGCATGACTTCTGTACTATCTCATTGTCAGACTTGCTAACCCCGTGGGAAACTATTGAAAAGCGTTTGCATAGTGCCGGGCAAGGCGATTTTGTTGTGTCTTTTTATAATCCACGCTCCAAAAAACGGGATTGGCAAATCAATACCGCCAGAGATGTTTTGCTGCAATATCGCCCGGCATCAACACCGGTTGTATTAGGGCGGCAGCTTACACGAGATGAAGAATCTATCACCATCACCACCTTAGATAAGCTAGACGCAAAAGACGTGGATATGTTTACGCTTGTTTCAGTGGGGAATAGTGAAACACGACATATTCAATATGACGATAAACAGTGGGTGTATACCCCGCGAGGCTATAGTAAAAAGCTGTAAATAAAAGCCGTATGTAAAAGCTATATGTAAAAGTTCTGTCATTCCGGAAAGCGCTTTTTGCTTATCCGGAATCTATAGTGATGAATACTAATTAGATACCGGATCAAGTCCGGTATGACGGTAGAAATAATAGTCCGGTATGACGGTAGAAATAATAGTCCGATATTACGATAGAAATAATAATCATGATGAGACTATAAGAGACAAGTCGTCGTGAACAGATCTCAGTCATAAGAAAAGTTTGTAGCGATCAACAATAGGAAAGAAAATGAAAGTATATTTTATTGGTGCGGGTCCGGGCGATCCTGAATTAATTACCATTAAGGCATTGAAGGCGATACAAAAATGCCCTGTTATCTTGTATGCCGGTTCTTTAGTGCCTAGAGCTATTTTTGCTGACGTGGAAGAAACTGCCGAGAAAATTGTCGATACCGCGGCGATTAATCTAGATGAAATAATGCAGTTTATTGACGAAGCGCAAAAAAGTAATAAAGACGTGGCGCGAGTACATTCTGGCGACCCCTCACTTTATGGTGCAATCGGCGAACAAATTCGTCGTCTAGAGCAAATGGGAATAGATTATGAAATTATTCCCGGTGTAAGCGCAACATCTGCTTCCGCAGCATGGTTAGGTAAAGAGCTCACTTTATCAGGTGTGTCGCAAACGATTATTATGACGCGCTATGAAGGCAAAACCCCTTTTCCTGAACGTGAGCGTTTACCTGCTTTAGCGGCATCGGGTGCGACCTTAGCGATTCACTTAGGCGTGACGCGTATTCATAAAATCGTCGAAGAGCTGGTGCCGTTCTATGGAGAAGATTGTCCAGTAGCTGTTTGCTATCGAACTGGTTGGCCTGATCAAGATAAGGTGACGGGTACGTTAAAAGATATCGTTAAAAAAGTACGCGACAAAAAATTTACTCGTACATCTCTTATTTTGGTCGGCGCAGTGCTAGGGACAGATGAGTTTAGAGATTCTTATTTGTACGATGAAGATCAAGCCCATGTATACCGACCTAAGGTTAAGCCGGCAAGAAACCGTGATGCTGAAAGTACTGCAGCACATCCTAGCTTAAAACGTGGTTAAGCGTCGATCCTTTAATTGGTTGAACAGAGTAGGGCTTATCTCAGGCGCGCTATGAATATACCCCTATACGCTCGCTTCGGCATCTATGCCACAGATGGTCTAAAATAGTTCGACTGCCAGCATAGTATGCATAGTAATAAGGACACCTCTAAAAATAATCTATTACTATGGCCACGTGTTAGTAAAGAGCATTTCCTCAAGCGGCTTTTCAGTCGCCCATTTCTCTTCCACTAACATGGGTTTTTCGTAAAACTTTTCTACATGCCCAATACATAATATCGCAATGGGATGACTAGTCTCTGGCATGTTAAGCAATGCTTTAATCTCTTCAGGGTCAAAGAGAGAAACCCAGCCCATGCCAACGCCTTCTGCGCGGGCCGCTAACCACATGTTTTGAATGG
>JBLHVX010000176.1:0-3837 GCA_047628835.1 Granulosicoccus sp. | reverse complement strand
GACGCTACTTGCTGTCTATTTAATAACTGTTTAATAACTGTTTAATGGCTATTCTATAGGCCCTATATGCGTCACATTATCACCCACAGAAATACTACCACCGTGAATAATTTTTGCACATAGACCTCCATGACCTAACATGGCCGCCACACCATTTTTGCCAAGTACTGCATTCATGCGCGAACAAGGGTGGCACAGTGCTGAAGCTTCAATTATCACATCGCCCATTGTAAAACGCTGATGACGTAATGCGGTAAGGTTGATACCCGACACCACAATATTACGCCTCAGCATGGCAGGGTCGATTTTTTCTTTTCGTAATAGCTGTGCAATAATCTGTAGATATTCAACGCTAATAATCGTGATTTGTCGCGCAGATCCCGCACTGCCTTCGCAACGTCGATCGCCTTGTAGACCTAGCCCTGCTATTGCTTCAACACGGTCATGGATAATCATCGGCGTTTTACGCGCGGGGCGTACACCAATCCACTCTACCTTGCCTTGAGGTAAGTCATCTAAAAATCGAGCAAATAAACGTGCTTGTGTTTTCATTTTATTATGACGACTTTTACATGAAAAAGTTAAGGAAGCTGCTCAACAGTATAGCCACGCTGGCGTAACTGCTGCAATAAGCCATCTTTACCGACTAAATGTAACGCGCCAACAAATACGGCTTCTGTCGGGGCGGTATTAAGCATGGCTTCTATTTGTGGTATCCACGCGTTATTACGTCTAACTAATAGGGTTTGATAAAGCCTAGGGAAGTCATGTTGCCAATCACTAATCCCCACTTTTTCTAACGCGGCATTGTCACCACTTCGCCATGCCGTTTTTAACTGTTTCATCGCAACCGGAAGATTACCTAATTCACGGATACTATATTGGATAAAACGATCTTCTTGACCTTCGCCCATATTGGCTAAAAAATTAAGCTGCTGTTCAATCACCTCTAAAAACAAACGTGTTTTATTGTCTGCTTGCGCGCGCTTATCAAAGTAATCGTCTACGCCCTGCCCTAATTGATTTAAACGTTTGAGTTCTTCCAACGTGAGTATAATACTTAGCATGCCCGGTTTAAATTGCGCGACGCGTGCAATATCACCTCCTCGAGAAGTTAGAAACTGCGATAACTCTTTATAGACCTCGGGTGAAAGTACTTTTTGCAATGTCATTCCATTGCTATACAACATCACATTAGATAATAACGCCTGCGCTTCTGGCGATTGCATTTTGGCAATATCCGTTTCTAACACAAGAATATCAGCATCGTTATAGGCGGTATCAAATGCAGTAGGGAGAGGATAGTCACTGGGGGCTAAGGCATGAATAGTACCGCCGATATACACTGTATTTTGTTCGTGGGATATTTTCCAGACAGGACTTTTACTGACGGCATCGGCCAAAGTCAATGACGAGAATAAAAACACAACAAGCAATATAGCCGTACGAAAAATGTAACCCACTATCGCATTCATAAAAAACTCCTAGAAATCATTAATCAAACAACTCCACTGCTGTCCCGTTAACTGACTATCGTCATACCGGGCTTGATCCGGCATCCAGTCAGTGCCTGAAGGATTATGAAAGCCTTCCCTGGCTTTCACCCTTCGGGCCCGCTAATGCGGTTCAAATCTGTTCCTACAGATTTGTCCGGGTAAGCAAAAAACGCTTTTCGGAATGACGCTGTCTTGTTTTAATTATCATGTCTCTTACTCATCGTATTCGTCATGCTGGGCTCGATCCGGTACTGTTTGGCCGTTACTGATATGGTTTAGCGCCCATAGTCATGAAGTTAACGGGACAGCAGTGAAACAACTCGAATAATTACTACCATATTTATTCGAACAATGGCCGCATAAAACTACGTTCATAACTGACTATACAGCGTGTATTTTTAACATATTCGAAAGCCGCTAGGCATTCTTCATCTTTTATCGATTGCTTCCTGTAATCTTCATAAGCGGCAAGGCTAGCAAAACTAAACAGTGCTAACGCTATGTTATTTGCTCCTTCCGAAGGTAAAAAATACCCGTGATGCTGACCACCAAGCTTATTAACCAAAGGAATCCATAATTTGGCGTAATGCTCAAACTCATCCACCTTAGATGGGTCAATTACATAGCGTAAATAGCACGTTATCATTATCAGCTCTCCAGTTTAAGATCTCTCGTAGCAAGAGATAGTCCTGTCTACGAAAGATATACTATCACTTATAGACAACTTTACACTGACAGTGACCTTTTAGCTCTTTAGAGGCTTATTTAGCTTCTGGCCGATATGTCACTAACACTCGCACTCCACTCATTTCAAGTTTACATTGCTGCTTAATCGCGTGCTCTATTTTATCAAAGTAACGTTGCTGTTCTTCAACATCGACTTGGGTAATTAACGGGTTACGTAGCTGTAATTGTTCTAAGCGTGTCAACTCAAATTCGCGACGCTGCTTAATTTCTATTAGCGACTGCGCAATCACGCTTTCTAATTCTGTTTGTGCCATCGTTTGTGCGGTATCCGACAAAGCTTGAATATCACGTTGGTAGTCTTTTACTACGGCCTTACGAATGTTTTTAGCCGCGTTTTCAATCACCTTCGCCAAGCTTGCCTGCGGTAATATTTTATCCAAATTTTTCGAATTGTTTTTCGCCACTACAACACGCAATAATGATTCACTTAAAAAGGCGCTCGCCGCTTTAGCTTGTGCACTTTTGATCGTGAGACTAAAAATAGCCTCAAAAAATAATGTGCCCGGCTTGAGTTTTTTGTTCGGGAGCAAGGCAACGGTAGCAGCACCCAGTTCAGACGTCGTAATCAACTCGGTCATCCCTTGCATTAAGGGGTGATCCCAAGTAATAAATTGTACATCTTCACGCGCTGTTGCCGTATCACGATCAAAGGTCACTTCGCAACCATCGTTAGGAATGCCCGGCACCAGTGGCACCAGCATTTGATCAGACGGAATCACGCTATAACGCGTATCGTCTAACGGTTCCATATGAATATTCAACAAGTCGGTCGCAGAAATCAATAAGTCTTTCGGATTATGCTTTGCTTCAAAACTTAATACTTTTTCAACCAGTTGATTAGCCTGAGGCTGACGACAGCTATTCATTTCTAATAAGCGATCACGGCCATTTTGCAGCTGTGTTAATAGCGTATTAATCTCTTTCTGCACATGCTCGCCAATATTCGTATCGTCACAATACTGCGGGTACCATTTATCGTGCATTGCACCTGCCGCTGGATTAGTTTTTTCAATACAGTGCAAAATATCATGGTACCAATGTAAGCGTTGCTGGGTCGCAGTGTTATTCACACATACATGAATATGCATAGTTTGATCTTGGCCAATGCGATCTAATCGGCCAATACGCTGTTCTAGCACATCAGGATGATCGGGCAAATCCCAACAAATCAGATGATGGCAAAACTGGAAGTTGCGTCCTTCGCTACCGATCTCTGAACACAGTAACATCGGTGCGCCTTCACTTTTATCAGCAAAGTACGCCGCCGCGCGATCACGCTCAATTAATGACATGCCTTCGTGGAATATCGGACAATCAATACCGGTTTTACGGTATAGCCATTCACGAATATCCAGCACGTCATCTTTGTCATGTGTGATAAACAAAATTTTGTCGTCACTGTGCTGTTTAATAAATTGCGCCAACCACAGCAAGTCAGTATCGAGCTGATCGTTGCCCTCTTCTACCAATTGATGGACTACCAACTTACGTTCTGGGAAACCTTTGATAGCATGGCGGGTATTACGAAATACCACACGCCCCGTGCCATGGCAATCGAGTAACAGGTCGGTCAACGCTTGGCTATCACCCGCGT
>JBLHVX010000175.1:0-3856 GCA_047628835.1 Granulosicoccus sp. | reverse complement strand
TGTGCCTTTTGCATTCTCTCTTCTTTCTTTGTGGATCTGCTCAAATATTGTTAAGTCACCATTAAGAATGTCTTTACCATGCTCTTTCAGCATTCTTGCATAGTATGTTAAATGAAGGTTGATATTTGACCCCTCAGTTAAATAACCTATTATATCTTTTGGATACGGCTCCATTTTTTCATCCGAGACCTTACGCATAATGCTATTTAGATCAAATGACCTAGATATGAATGGCTTAAATATATCATTATTTTTTCTAACAAAAAAATTGATGTCTACTTGCCCGCACCCTTCGTGAAACTCAAGTTCCAAATCATCCTTCATATAGCCAATTCCATCTTTAAGGCTTCGAAAGCCAAAATCAAACTCCAAAAAATTAAAGTTTTGATCTACTAGTGATTTGAAACTCATATTTGAAACCGCGCAGTTAATTAAATGAAAGCGATAATGTTTTTCATCGTTTAAGATCGGCTAACCACACGCTAACATCAGTGAGTGGTTAGCTTTGCCGTTATTCTTGCCACTACGGCATCGGGGTCTCGATACCAATCTTTCGCTATCACATGACAGACACTCCAACCAAATGCGCTTAGGATGCTGGCGGGGGTATGGTAGCGGTTGAGCAGGTTATCTTTTTTGTAGTGTTCTTTATTATCCGTAAGAATGGCAAGTGAGAATGATGTGTCACTTAGATGACGAATAGCAAGATCGCACTTCATTGATGATTGACCGTAACCAACTTCTACAATTAACCCCTCTATGCGCAAACGTTCTGCTAGGGCAAGAATAAAGGCGCCATCCTCAGTATTATTGATAGGGGGAGAATAACCATATTCTAGTAAGGCTGCTTGCATACCATCAAGATTTCCTTCGGATACTGATTGGGCATATCGCAAGTACTGGCGTAAGGCATTGGCGCCAGTATTATAAGTGTTGGTAATGTGTGTCGCCTCAATTGAGGTAACGACAACCATGTTTTGCTTAGCTCTCGAAAAAATCACATTAAGACGCTTCTCCCCACCGTTCTGGTTAATGGGGCCAAAGTTCATTAACATTTTGCCTGTGATATTAGGGCCATAGCAAACGCTTAAAATAATAATATCTCGCTCGTCGCCCTGAACATTTTCAAGGTTTTTAATAAAGAGACCAACAAATTGCCCTTCATCTGTGCGTTCTTCCTCGGCATCGAGCTTATTGGCGAACACTTTATCTTCACTGGCCAGCCGAGTAATTGCGGATTCAATTTCCTGTTGTTGCGCTTGAGAAAAGGCTACGACTCCTAATGTGTGATTGCGATCGTCTAGCAACAACTCTCGGACTAAAGCGGCAATATAATTTGCTTCGCCTGTATTACGCTGGCTACCGTACGGGCTATTCTCTAACTTGTGATAACTGATTGGGCGACTATATATGTTGTCTTCTACGTTTAATGCGGCAGTATTGATGTTGCGTTCGTCATTATCTTGCTCAATAGTTTTTTCAATACCGTCCTGTTTGTTATTGTCTTTGTTTAATGCCTTTAGATTAATCGTAATAGGGGCTCTTTCTCTGGGTATTGTGGTGCTAGGAATAGTCTGTAATTCCCCTGCATAAAAAGCCTGATTACAGAAACCAATTAAGTTTTCGTGACGACTTCTGTAATGCCAACTTAATAGCGTGGTGGGCAAAGCGCCAGAAGCACGATTTAAAAATGAATCGGCATTTAAGTTATAGACATGTAGATTTTGTGGTTGCTCTTCATCATCGTTACTTTGGCTGGAAAAAAATGCTGACGGCGGCAATTGCATTTCATCGCCAACCACCACCATTTGTTTAGCTCGGTACAAGGCTGGCAAGGCATCTTCTAAGGGGATTTGGCTGGCCTCATCAAAGATCACTACATCGAACAACTGCTCATTTAAGGGCAGTACATCCGATACACTTAATGGACTCATCATCCATATTGGTTTTAAATTACGTAGTGGTTCTCCCGCATCTGAAGCTAATAATTCTCGAATAGATTTATACATACGTGTTTTTTCAAACTCACGCTCTAGTAATTTTCGGCCACGGTTAAATGCTCTACGCCATTCTTTTTCTTCTTGGGTGGTTCCTGCCATAGAGCCGGTTGTTCGCGTGATATTGTCGTGAAATTGATCACGGGTTACCTGTGTTACGTGAGCAGCATTGGCTTTTTTTAGTTGTGTTAATTTATCATCTAAATCACTAAATATGTTATCGACTCGACTGCCTTCAAAACGAGTAAGATGTCGATTTCGCCGTATTTTTTGCGCAATGGTTTCGTAGGTGACGGCACTTTCTATCACCGGTACGGACAAGGGCAAAGTTCTGATTGTTTTACTTAATAATGGGTCGGCAGTATCTAGCCTTTGCAGAAGGTCGGCTACTTCGAAGGCTAAACCCGCTTGTTCGCTAAGCACTTTTACGGCATTAAAAATATCTTCAGGTAGGCTATCTTGATAAGCGGTTAACCAAGTAGAAAACTCCGCTTCGGTATTTAGTAATACCGTGTTTTGTGAGATTTTTGCCAATACGTCTGGATCATTCTTTTGAGCGATACATGCTTTGTATATTTGACGTGCAGTGGCGCTATGCTCTTTTGTATTATTCCAAGCTTCATTGACTATTGGCTCAATGAGGGTGAAATCATCTAAGGCAAACTGTGATTCTATTTCTTTTTGTTTTCTTTGATGTTGTTGCTCTGCACTAAATGCTTGATCTGCTTTGGTGAGTACGTCGGTATAACTGGTAGTGATGGCTGGGCCTTTTTCTCGCACTAGTCTTTTTGCCTGACGCCACTGGCGACTAAAAAACAGCCACCACTTGCCTTCGCATGTGACTGCGGCTTGTAAGGCATCATTAATTTCTTGAGGATTGACATCGGAATCCCAACCTTGAAGAAACGCCTTCTTTTGTTGCGCGTCACTACCTAGCGACTGCCATTTTGCTATGTGCTTTTTCAGCTTTAATGCGCTGATACTGTCGCCGTCTAGCAATTGGATTTGATCATCTACGATCAATGGCAAAAGAGTACGCATGAGCTTATTTGCGTCTAGTAAGATGCCCCAGTTTGGCGTGGTGGTACCGGTACTTCCTAATAATATCGATAGCGCTTCAATCGCACCTTGGGTGTCTGGCCACCATTGATTGATTTGATTATAGAAGGCATTCAAATCCGTTTGCGGATCGGTTGATTCTACGATTTTTCCCTGCAAACACCATACGGGACTTTCAGCTAAAATAGCCGAACCTGTTGACGCAGACAAACTACTGGCCAATTCATCTAATAGCGATTTATATTCAGTAAATACAGTCCAGCTAGGTAGCTGTGTTCGCTCACGAGTTGCCAACGAAGATTTATGTCCGCCCATTACTATCCACTGTTGGATGAGTTGGCGTAAATTGATATTGCTGTTATCTATAGGGTCCTGCATTGCAGATGAGAACTTTTCAAGTTCCGCTAATAATATATCTATGCTTTCAAGAATATGTTGACGGTCTTCATCCCGCTCTTCAGTAGAATGGCTTAACCATTGCTTATAAATCGTTTCTAGGTCGTCGATAAACTCTTTTTTATCTCCTTGTGAGTCGTGAATTAACGCCGATAAATCACCCAATCCCACTTGGTTTAAACGGTGATGTACTACGTCGAGCGCTACTCGTTTTTCACAAACAAAAAGAACGGATTTTTTTTGTGATAAGTAATCTACAATTAAATTAGTAATTGTTTGTGATTTGCCGGTTCCAGGAGGGCCCTGAATAACATAGCTCTGCCCACTGCGACTACGTAATACGGATTCAGACTGGCTCGGATCGGCGGGCAGCACATGGTATTGATCGTTTATGGGTACGGGAG
>JBLHVX010000174.1:0-3881 GCA_047628835.1 Granulosicoccus sp. | reverse complement strand
TGGTATATCCCGAGTCAGTCAACGTATCGACTGCTGACTGGTGCACTCCCTCCAGCAAGAGAAATTTAATTTTACTTTTTTCAAGGGAAATGGTGACCATTAGTTTAATAGACCTCAACAGTGGGGGGAATAAAGATAGCTAGAGATTATGTGATCGACTGCAGACTACACCGACTACAAATAAGGCGTTCATTGTACCAGAACCACCCTTTAATGGCAGTGAATATGGCTATACTTCTATCATCTATAGTAAGATCACATGAGTATAAACCACTTGAGCCCCTCCACACTGATGAGTACTTTATGAACCTTGTATGGCTTCGCAATGATCTGCGAATAGAAGATAACCCTGCCCTATACCACGCTTCACAGAAGGGTAGCATATGCTGTGTTTACACCATAACACCTGGACAATGGCAGCAGCACGATGACGCACCAGCCAAAATAGCGCTGTGGCGACAACGGTTACGAGTATTACAAGGTGAATTACAGGCACTCAATATTCCGTTAAAAATACTCACTCTAGAGCTTTATGCAGATATCCCCCAGGCGATTCTTACGCTGGCGAAAAGCCTCCAAGCTCAAGCCGTATTTTTCAATAAAGAGTACCCACTTAACGAAGTAACCCGAGACGGCAATACGACTCGATTACTCAGTGACAACAATTACCCCGTACACGTTTATGATGGCGATGTAGTGATGCCTCCCAACACAGTTAAGACATTACAAAACTCCACCTATAAGGTGTTTACCCCTTTTTCAAGACAGTGGCATAAGCATGTTGACGAGGGTCGCCTTGCTATTTTTACAGCGCCTTCACAACAAGTAAAAAAGAATCTCGCATTAAACGACGACATCGATGAATGCTGGCCTCAAGCATCGCTATCTTACCGAGACGACTTATGGCCGGCTGATACCGATACTATCCATCAGCGAGCGAATGAGTTCTGCATCAACCGCGCTACGACATATAAAGAAAATCGCGACTTTCCCAGTATTAACGGAACAAGCACAATTTCGCCGTACTTAGCCTGCGGTGCTATTAGCGTCCGCCAGTGCATTGCTATAGCGCGTAAGAACATTGAAGACTGGAGAAGTAACCAATGGGTGACCGAACTTATTTGGCGTGAATTTTACCGCCATCTTATTAGTGCATATTCACATCTTTCACGCTCAGAAAACTTCATCGCTCTAAAGCAGCCTATACCTTGGAATAATGACGAAGATGCATTTAAAGCTTGGTGCGAAGGGCGAACAGGTTATCCCATTGTTGACGCCGCAATGAAGCAACTGGTGCAAACCGGTTGGATGCACAATCGCTTACGAATGATTACCGCTGCGTTTTTAACCAAACTATTATTGGTTGACTGGAGAAAAGGGGAAGCATTTTTTATGCTGCATTTACTCGATGGCGATTACGCCTCGAACAATGGTGGATGGCAATGGGCAGCATCTACCGGTGCTGATGCAGCACCTTATTTCCGCATTTTCAATCCAGAGCGGCAATCAGAACGTTTTGACAAAGAAGGAGTTTTCATTAAAAAATTATTACCCGAACTACAATCGCTTAACAAGAAAAGCATCCATACCCCAAGCAGTGAACACAGGCAAGAATGCAACTATCCCGAACCCATCATAAATTACAAGTGGGCCAGGCAGCGCGCACTAGATGAGTATGCGACTGCAATGGGAAAAGGGAAGTAATAGCGGGGGACGCCGCTCAAGAGAATAGTGCCTGATACATTTTAACTTATACTAGAAGCCATTAGACTAAGTCGCTCACACCAAAAACACTCAGCGCCAGCGGAATCCATAATGCAGACAATAGAGTTTGCAGGGTAATAATCGTCGCCATTAATTGTGCGTCACCACCCAATTGCTTTGCCAACACATAAGATGCCGTCGCCGTGGGCAACAATGACAGTACTAACAGCACCCCCTGCTCCAATTCACTCAGGCCAAACGCATAAGCGCAACCCATCGCGACCACAGGCAATAATACAAATTTGCTAAGGCAAGCCATTGTTACTGGCATAACCGCGCTACCGAATCCTCGTAAATTTAATGCTGCGCCAACGGTTAACAAACCAAGCGGCAGCGCTACCTGAGAAAACAAATACAGCACTTGATTAACCACAAAAGGAATCGGTATTGCCAATACATTGATAGTTATACCTAAGACGCATGCCACTATAAGTGGGTTGGTAACAATTGCAGTACCCAACCGCCGATAACGAGAATCCACGACATTATCGGCAGAGTGATAAACTTCTAACACGGTAACGCATAAAACATTAATAAGGGGAATCATGATGGCGGCAATTACCACTGCAACTACTAAACCCTCCGAACCATACAAAGTTGAGACAATGGCCAAACCAATATAAGTATTAAATCGAATACCACCTTGAAAAACTGATGTGAATGCCGTCGGCGAAACTTTACTTTCAACAGAATCTCCTATCGTTATCTCTAACGCTACCTTTTCCCGTGATTTTTGTTGAACTTTTCGTTTCGTACAACGTTGGTATATTTTATGAGCCACTATCATAAAAACCGTCATAAGTAGCAAGATAGACATCAATGACAAAGCAAGTGAAGGAAGATTGATTTCACCAATCTCTGCTGATGACATTTTATAAATAAGCAATGCGGGAAAGAAAATATAATACGTCATTTTCTCTGCGCCGTTCCAAAAAACAGAATTTGGAAAATCAATTTTTTTAAAAAACAGACCCACAACGATAATGAAAAAAATGGGCAATATAGATAAAGTCACAACCATTATTCTTCTCTACTCTTCACTTTATTCTCTTGAAAATCATTGCCCGCCGTTAATTTTATACCTAACAAAAACAAATTAGGCACTAACAGTAATGTAACAAAGGTTGAAAACAGCACGCCAAAAGACAATGAAATCACCATCGGAATAAGAAATTGTGCCTGCACGCTCGTCTCAAACATAATTGGCAACAAACCCACAAAGGTCGTGAGCGAGGTAAGAATAATCGCACGGAAACGATCTTGCCCCGCTTGCGCTAGCACATCAATTATATTGAGTCCTTTTTTATATAGATACTGGATACGATCCAGCAACACAAGATTGTCGTTTACCACAACACCCGCACACGCCAGCAATCCCAGCATCGACATGATACTCATCGACTTATCCATAATTAAATGGCCTAAAATAGCGCCTACAAAACCAAACGGAATAGCCGTTAAAATCAATAACGGCTGCCAGTACGAGCGAAATGCTATCGCCATCAAACCATAGCTAACGAATACCGCAATCAGCATATTCAAATATAAAGTACTGTTAAATTCTTTTTGTGCCGTTAATGATCCCGCCGCCTCAATAGTCAAGCCGGTGTATTGTTGTTGCCAGCGAGGCAAGTTATCGTTGAGTATTTGCGTTGCTAACAACAATGCGTCAACGCCTTCCGTGAGCTCGGCAGAAACAATAATAGTCCGCCGTCTATTTTCGCGATTGATTACACTGTAACCGGCAATATCAACCACATCGGCCACACTCGCTAACGGTACTGAACGGCCATCTTGGGTGCGAATATAAATGTCCTCTATTTGCTCTAGCGTTTTACGTTCACTTTCCGGATAACGTAACATCACTTTGATATCGTCTGTACCCCGTGGAATTCGTTGTATTTCTTCGCCGTAAAATCCTTGGCGAATTTGTGCGGCAATATCAGCAAGGCGTAAACCCAATACCTCGGCATGAGGCTTAATACGCAACTCAACTTCTTTACGCGAGCCTTCTAGCGTGTCTTCAATATCGTATACGCTTTCATATCCCGCTAAAGTTTGTTTAAGCGCACGCACCGAGTCCGCCAAGACTTGCTGATTATTAGCGGTAACATTGA
>JBLHVX010000173.1:0-3884 GCA_047628835.1 Granulosicoccus sp. | reverse complement strand
TCACTATTCGCCTCAAATGATCGAAAAAATGCCCTCGATCTCTCACTGCCTCGCTACGATCCCCTAAGTCCGACAGGCTCCTAGGTGATATAAAACAAAAAAGTAAGGCGGCAAGTGAGTAATCTAGTGATCGAAAAGAAGAGTGATGAGTATTGGATGCGGCAAGCGCTTGTATTGGCTCAGCAAGCGGCAGATAACAATGAAGTACCAGTGGGTGCTGTCGTTGTAAAAGATAACGAAATTATAGGGCGTGGATGTAATCAGCCGATTAGTTCTTGTGATCCAACCGCTCATGCAGAAATACAAGCACTGCGTGATGCGGCTAATAATATCAATAATTACCGGCTTAACGACGCGACACTTTATGTCACGTTAGAACCTTGCGGTATGTGCGCGGGTGCGATGATTCATAGCCGTATAGAGCGGGTGGTTTATGGTGCGTTAGAACCTAAAGCGGGTGTTGTGGTGAGCCAAGCACAGCAGTTTGATCAGCCGTATTTAAATCATAAAGTGGCGTATACCGGTGGTATATGTGCAAATGATTGTTCACAAATAATAAGTCATTTTTTTGCTCGTCGCCGTAAAGAAAAAGCAGAAAAATAAAATAGGATATGCTTATAGCTTTCGATTTACACTTAGATATATCATTACAATTGTGACATGTTGTCGATAATGTTTTCTGGTTTGTCAGTAGCTGCGTTGTTCGCTGCCTGCCTGCGCAAATTTTCGTAATGCCAAATTAAAATATTATGATATTTACGAATCCGCTTAACATAGGTAACGGGCTCCCAGCCTCGCGCATAACCATGGCGTGTTTTTCGATAATATTGTGGTTTTGCTAATAGGGGGAGATGTTGTTTAACATCGTCCCATTGATTGGGGTCCAGACCTTGGCGTTGCGTAATGACACGGGCATCTTCTAAATGGCCTAAGCCAACGTTATAAGCGGCCAATGCCATCCATGTTCTATCCGGTTCTTTAATGCCATCAGGGAGACGCTTTCGCACATTGATAAAATAGCGCGCGCCACCTTCAATACTTTGTTGTGGGTCAGTTCTATCGGCGACACCTAAACCTTTTGCGGTTTGATTGGTTAACATCATTAACCCACGCACCCCGGTGTAAGATTTTGCGTCTTTATTCCATAAGGATTCCTGGTAGCTAATGGCGGCTAAGAATAACCAGTCTACGCTGTGCTCTTTACCGCTGTCTTTAAAAAAAGGTACCCATTGCGGAAGCCGTTCTTCTATGCGTTTGACAAAGGCTAATGCATTGCCTTCATTGACGGTAGGCTTGCTAAAATACTTTTCCTCTAAAGAGGCGATTTTTCCGCTTTCTATGGCTTGCGCAAGATAACGGTTAGCAGCATCAATGAGGCTATCGTCATTATTGTGTGGAAATAACCATGCAATGCTATCTTCTTCTGCGAGCAAAAAAGCAACCCGCGCTCGTGGGAAGAGTACGCTATTGGAGACAAATGCGGTGGTATCAACCAGAGTGATCTCTGCGCGGCCGGTATGTACCATTTCCAGCATATCCGCAGTGTTAGAATCGAGTATTTCTCGCCATTGTAGATCAGGGTGTTGTTGTTGCAGTTTTTCTAGCGCTAATACATGCGGGCTATTAGCGATTACGGCAATATCTCTGTCTACTAAATCATCAATTGTTTTTGGCTTGAGCATACTGCGTTGATAAATGACTTGTAAGGTGGGTTGCAGATAAGGTGTAGTAAAACGAATATTAGCTTCTTGATGACCTCTATAGGTTGATAAGCCAGCAGCCGCAAAAAAGCCTTCTCCATTTTGTACTGCTGTTATTATGCTGGACGGACTATCTTTATCAATAATCGTTAGCTCTAGTCCTAGCTGGTCAGCAAAATCGTAGGCAAGATCGTACTCAAACCCAGTATTGCCCAGCGGTCCTTCATAAAAGGTCGATGGCCCATTTGATGAAATAACGGGCAGTACGCCACCCTTGATGAGACTTTCTAGTAATGTTGGGGGCGTACTGCTGGTGAGTAATATCGGTAGGGCGCATAAAATACAGCCTCCCATAATGCGAATAAGTCTATTAATCTCGCGCGCTTCTGGATGTATGGTGGATCGACTGACATTCATACTGCGACTCTTAAACTCATGGTTAGTAAACTCGCTATTGATGGTCTGTATATTTCACCGCGCTCACTAATTAGTATACCTGATTGCTATGAAATCCAGTACAATGGCGGCTTTTCTACGCTGTTAAATGTATCAGCATTATATTCTGGAATCAGCACCTTGGTGTCAGGAATATTTACCATTTTGTTGCGAGATGGTGTTGCGCGCTTTAAGCCAGTGTTCTATCAAATTTCATATTCAATGACTCTTACGTAAAGGCCGCCAATCACCATGTTGACTCTTCAGGGCGCAGCAGCGCTTTCTTCGTTCCGTATTGCAAAAATCCTCCATGACCTACGCACGATAGCACCAGAAATTACCGGTATTTTTGGCCGATATGTTCATTTGGTGGACGTGACCCGCGAATTAAGTGAGGGCCAATATAATGTGCTAAAGCAACTACTCACATATGGTCCAGCCGATAACGCAGACAACAGTGAAGACGGTATTAAATACAGCACTAAAAAAAGTGTTACTGACAACAGTATAGACCAAGGCGATACACTTTTTCTGGTAGTTCCACGTCCTGGAACGATTTCACCGTGGTCATCTAAATCAACAGATATCGCACATAATGCCGGGCTAGACCAGCTTCAACGTATCGAAAGAGGGGTTGCCTACTATGTGAGCGGCGCTTCGCTTTCAGCTGAACAGCATAAGCAAGTAGCGAGCTGCTTACATGACCGCATGGTAGAAACGGTGTTATTTGATGTGGCCGAGGCGAGCTGTCTGTTTTCCCATCACTCACCGGAAAAGCAAACAGAAGTCGACGTGTTGGTCGGCGGACGTGAAGCCTTGGTCAAGGCAAACCGTGAGCTTGGGCTTGCCCTAGCCGATGATGAAATTGATTACCTCGTAGACAGCTTTCGGGCACTGGGGCGTAATCCAGTCGATGTAGAACTTATGATGTTTGCTCAAGCCAATTCTGAGCATTGCCGTCATAAGATCTTTAACGCTTCTTGGACGTTAGACGGCGAAGAGCAAGAATTGTCGTTGTTTAAAATGATTAAACATACCAACGAGGTAGGCGGTGATAATGTGTTGTCGGCGTACTCCGATAATGCGGCAGTGATTAGCGGTGCAACCGCAGGGCGCTTTTACCCCAATGCGCACACCAAGGCGTATGGTTATCAGCAAGAGCCTATTAATATATTGATGAAGGTTGAAACCCATAATCACCCAACGGCTATTGCGCCATTTGCCGGTGCAGGTACCGGTTCTGGTGGTGAGATTCGTGACGAAGGTGCAGTGGGTCGTGGCTCTAAGCCTAAAGTGGGTCTGACCGGTTTTACGGTGTCTAACTTGCAAATCCCCGGTTTTCAGCAACCCTGGGAAGTGGATTACGGCAAACCTGAACGTATTGTTACGGCGCTAGATATTATGTTGGAAGGGCCGATTGGTGGCGCAGCATTTAATAACGAGTTTGGCCGTCCTAATATTTGTGGTTATTTCCGTACTTTTGAAGAAAACTTTGGTGGCGAGCGACGGGGTTACCATAAACCTATTATGTTGGCGGGCGGTTACGGCAATATTAAAACCGAACACGTAGACAAACCACCTTTTGCAGCCGGTGCAAAACTTATCGTGCTCGGTGGGCCCGCTATGTTAATTGGTTTGGGCGGAGGCGCTGCCTCTTCAATGAATTCAGGTTCATCGTCAGAAGATTTAGATTTTGCCTCGGTGCAGCGACAAAACCCAGAAATGGAGCGTCGTTGCCAAGAAGTTATC
>JBLHVX010000172.1:0-3897 GCA_047628835.1 Granulosicoccus sp. | reverse complement strand
TAACCTGGGTACAGCACTTGTTTTTCTAGGCTGGGTATTTCGTTGGGCTGCACTAAACCGATACGCACAGTATCCCATTGCGCTATCTTTGCTTCCCACGCTAGGTTGGAAGACCAGCCGTAATAAAACCATGTTGATAGCAATAGCATTGCTATCCCCAAGGGCCACTTATTCTGGCTAGCCTTTTCCTGATTAGCTCGTGAAGGTTTAACGGTTACGAATTGCAGTACAAGTCGAAAAATAACGATATTAGTTAAGGCAATGATGGCATCTAAGCCGTATACACCAACAAATTCTGTTGCTTGTATCGCAATTAAAAATTGGCTTTGAGTTTCGCCCAAATGAGCGCTGAATATCATTGGGTATATTGCGAATACTGAAACTACGATGAGTGGAAATAAAAGATATTCATGCACGTTGATTCGTTGTTTGATGACTTTAAATAATAAGGTGATGACACCGAAAAGTTGAGCGCAATACAGCCAGAAAATAACGGCAAATACAGTGCTTAAAATAATACCGTATCCTTTTGACAGCATTAAAAAATCGATTATCCAATAACTAGCACTAATAGAAAATGTCAAACCTGCTATCGCACCTAAAAGATAACTTTTGCTTAAACTAGTACTTTCAATGGCGATTAATAAGGGAATGAACCCAACCCATGCTAAGGCATAATGTTGCGGGCTGAGAAAAGGAATGGATAGTACTATGCCCGATAAAGCTGATAGTAACGCTAACATTGTCACTATCTCCTTAGTAATGGATTTTGTAGCGCATGGAGTTGTTGTTTTTTTTGTCGCGACGTTAAATTTAAATTTTCTTTAATGGCTTTACGTTCCAATAGGTAGCGAGTGATAGTTCGTTGTTTACCAAACAATTGTGTCGCTACACTTTCACCTAGGTAATGATTTTGCAGTGCTTCTTCTTGCAGAAAGGCTTGCAATTTATCGGTTGTTTTAAGAAGGTCTTTTTCTATTGAATGAGCCTTATGCGTTGCATATTGCAGGTGATAATAGCTTATCAATAAAGTGGCTAGTTTTTCGGCCTCTTTGGGTAAATAGGGCAGACTCATAGAAACTAAAAAAGCCATGCGCTGTAATGCTCTGTCGTTCATGTTTTGTGGCAGTGACGCGACCGCTTTTGCTAAATTCTCGGCTAATTTTGGGTTAAGTAATAACTTACTACTTTTACTAAACTTAACCTTTGCGAGTATGTGTTCTATCGCAGCATAATCGAAGTGCCATTGCTGCATAGAAATAGGGTCGGGGTAAAGAGCATTCGCTAGAATGGGTTGCCGCCAGTTAGCCGAAGCGCCCTTGGCTACTGTAGTCGATAAGTCACTGTGTATCGACCACAAGGTGACCGTCGTATAAACGAGGGCTAGCAAGCATAACCATGTAACTCGATTACGGTTTATCAATGTTCATGTGTCGCACATGAGCGATTTCTTCGTGACTGAAATGCTGATGCATTAATTCGGTAAGTTGTGTCTGCTTTTGTTGATCGCTAATGGAGGCTTGAAGTATATTCTGCTTGGCTGCGAGAAAGACATTGTGCCGTTCATTCCAGTTACTAATATCGATGGTTTGTTCGGCGTGTTGGTTTACTATCTCTAATCGTTTTTGTTGTTTTTCTTCATCAGAGAGGTCTGTGGCCTGTTCAATTTCAAGCATGTCAAACATATAATTGGCATTGGCGTCAGAGGTGGAAAACAATTTAGTTGAGGTATCGCTACCGAGATACAACTCGCGAAGAGCGGTGAGCTCACGATAGTTTTCTTTGTGCTCATCAGTGGTGTTTTCAATTGCCGGTGAATTAGAAGAGCCAGTTTCATATATCGCATTAAATTCTTTACTGGCTTCTAAATAATGGTAATAGTTTGCCACTATTTTAGCGACATCATCGCCAGCATTACCTGGTAAGCCTTGCCTAATAATTATTTGTAGTTCAAGCAATGCTTGTTCGTCTAATTGTAGGCTACTGTCATCGAGCGTTGCATTGAGCGCGATGAGCGCTTCGTGATCAATAATGACATTACCTTGGCTGTCTAATCTTACCTTTTGTAGGGCGTTGTAGACTACTTTTTCAGAAAACGCGGGTGAGGAGTTTTCATCTGGGGTATTTGTAGGTTCTTCCCATTGCCATGCTGTTGCGATGGTTTTTTCAGGGTTGTCTATATCCACTATGAGGGGACTTTGCCTATCGCTATCACTTTTGGTATTCAGTAAGGGTGCTGTGTCTTTACCTGTATCGGCACCAAAAAATACTAGGTATAAGGTGGCTATTAGAGCTAACAGTATAGCCACACGTACGCGGTTAGATTTTGCCAGTAATGAGATACTCATTGTATTCACCTAATTGAATTCTTTTGGGAGTTGTGTTTTTAACTTCGGCTGCTTGCTTATTAGTTAGGTCTACTTTTTTAAGTACTTCATCTGCAAGTAATATATTCAAATACGGCGGTTTTAAAAAAGTTGTTGACGGTGGTATTCCATTAATAGCACTGAAAGACTTTGAAAAGTGCGAAGAGCTAGCAAATCCAGCCGCAAGTGCGGCTTCGGTGATTGAACGACCTAAAGCGAGATGAATGATGCCAATAAAAACACGATACTTGACTCGGTATTTAGTGATTGGAATACCGATTTGATCTTTAAATAATTTTTCTAAACGGGATTCTGATAAATTAACATCGTCGGCAAATCTTTTGAGACTGATGTTTTCATTAACTGTGTTTTTAATTTTTATAATGATCTCGACAATTCGTTCGTCAAAGTCTCTAAATTTATGATTCTCAAGGTGAGGCTGAACAATTAACTTTCTCAGCATAGAAAAGGCTTTTTCTGTTGTTGTTGACGTGTTGCGAATACTTAATAAGGATTGTATTAAAACGTCTTCTTCAGGGTGATCGAAGTGCACACCTTTTTTGGCGAAAGACATGATACTTTCGAGGGCACAATAATCTTGCGTAATCGGTGCGATATAATAAATCGCTATCACCGCATTATTGGTATTAATGTTAGATTTTTCAAAGTTAATTCCTGCTTTCACTAAGCAAGTACGTGATTTAATTGTATTTCCATTTTCTAGGGTGATTTCCATAACGCCTTCTAGGCTGATTATCAGTTTATCGGATACGATTGCATGTTCCCGGTAGGGAACTGGGCTAATACCCAGATATAACATCTGGTTGACCCAGATATACAGCTTTCGACTGATTGAATTCAGTTCCGTCATAATCTGTTCACTTATCTTTATTTTTTATTGTCGTTTTACTTGTATGTTTTAAATTATAATAACAAGGCCGCTTATTCGGCCTTGTTATTATAATTTAAACATTATTAATTTTTTAGTAGTTACAAGTTCCTCGATATTCTGAAACAGCGCTATTAGCGGCATGATCTGGACCACACAAGAACTGGTCGTAGCGTAGGTCTTTATCAATAAAACGTTTCATCCATGATACGCCATATTTACCTAGCAGTCCGCCATTTGTTCCGCCACCATTGGCACAAGAGTGAGCGCCGTCGTTAATTTCTAATAGTGCTTTATCTGTACTGTTAGGGATGGCGTTATAAAATGGTGACGCGTGGTTATTAACCTGCGCTACATTATCATTCTCACAGGCGATAATTAGGGTAGGCGTATTTAGCTGGTTAAAACTGTTTCTTCCTTGGTTCCAAGGTGCCAGAGGAATAGCTGCGCTAAGTCGTTCGCCAGAGGCAAGCCTAAGAGCACCGCCACCTCCCATTGACCAGCCCATAGCACCGACTCGTGTGCTATCTACCATACCTGAAATAGCGCTGTTGCCAGCATTACTTTGATTGATAACATAATCTAAAGCGCGGGCCAGTTGTGTTTCGCGACTGCTGGGTTGATCAAATACTGAGTTAGTTG
>JBLHVX010000171.1:0-3937 GCA_047628835.1 Granulosicoccus sp. | reverse complement strand
CGCGAGCTTTAGTCAATAAGTCACTGTTTATGCTCAAGTTAGTGGCCTTTTTTGGCGCTTTACTGTCGTATAGCATATTTATGCTGCGTTCCTAGTGCGTATGACCTATGCGCATACGTTACCCCTAAAAGTATAGCAAGGCAATCGCTATCTGCTTTATGTGAGCGCATTCATAGGTTTGTTGATGGATTTAATTAGTCGTGAGATAACTAAAAAAGGCAACCGTTAGGCTGCCTTTTTAAAGTTTAAAGTTTAAATATTTAAGTGTAAGTAGTTTACTGGCCTACACTAAGTTTGCCACCTTTGCCAAGGCCTCCATCAACATTTTGAGCCTTGTAATTCTTCAGTGCTTTAACCATTTGGTTGTATGAGTCAGCAAAAGCTGCAGTAATGATTTTGCCTTCAGGAGTGTTTGTATAGCCGCCCGCTGCTGCAACACCACCGCCCGCAAAAAAACCACCGAACACTTTAAAATCATAGTTTTTGGCATTGCCAACTGCTGCTGAAACTTGAACGCCTGAACGGTTGTCAATTAACAATAGTGTGGTTGCTGCTTCATTTTTCTTTACTGCGCCGGCAACTAACCCGCTAAACCCACCAATTAGACCGCCTAAACCGCCAGTTCCCTTTTGAGAAAATTGAATCGAGGGGCTCATCGTATAATCTGCGGCAACTAGCTGACCTTTACCAAAGTTGCTGCCTGCTCTGATTTCTCCAGAGTTCATTAATTCCCGCTCTTTGGTCATTGAGGCCATGGCTTTACCGCGTTCAACAACGACAAAACAATTTGACTGTTGAATCATTAAGCGAATCACTGGGATGGTACTGCCAAGTCTAGGATAGCGAGAACGATAATGTCCCCACCATGGTAGAGCTTTATCTTCAAAAACAGAAAGAGTGCCTAATGTTTTATCGCAACTTTCTAACTCTGTATTTTCCCCTTTTGCTGAACCACCACCTGCGGCGCCTGTTACAGTGCCACCGCCTTGACCACCACCTAAACTTGGTAGTGTAGCGTTACAGCCAGCCAGGCTAACCATTGTTGAAATAAGAAGAAAAGATTTAAGTTTGCCCATTTTATGATTCCATTAACGAATGTTATTCTTAATTTAAGATAGTCTACACCGCTTGTGTAGACGCTCCAAGTATATTGTCCTTCTCCGATTGTATAGATAACGCTGTATTGTCTCATTATAACTTTGGTTGTTTTTACCATTGGTGTTGAGTTTTAGATTAAAACGTGATCTGCGTCACGCTTTGACCCACATCAAGAGAGGAGGCAGTAGTGTCAGGCTCGACTGAAGGCAAGGCTGAGGATATTAAATGCTCACTTTTTACAGTCTACAATCCGCCAATATATTCTTGTTTTAATCTATTGGGTATCTATTGCCACAAACTGCTCCTCAAATCCGCAATAAAATAATTCAAAAGCACGCTGTTTATATGCTCGCGGATTCAAATCTGAAGTACATCACCGAAGATGATGTTAGCATCTTGATCTAACAGTGTATTGTGTGCGTGTAAATCGGCGTGACTGATATGATTGCCATTTAGATGTTCGAAGTTTTTTTGCATTTTTCCGATGATTTTTGAAATTTTCTCGGCAGTACGGTAAAGTTGTTAGGGACGGTATCACGGGTGCAGCTTACGAAGCTTGGGGGTAAGTCTAGGTTGCGATAATAATTCCATTGCTAAGGCGAGATAATGGTGTTCGTTCACCTGTGCTAAAGGTTTGGTGAGGTTTGGATTGCTGCTGGCTTTTAAGCACGGTTGCAGTTCGTCTGTGGGGTAGGCATCACTAGTTACCTCTCCTTCAAATGCTTTAACGGCGATATCGTTGGAAGATTGGTTTTGCGATTCATCCCACGTAGCCGTTGATATCACGCCGCCTAATAACGCTTGAATCGAAAGGCTAGAAGATGGAGTTTTGGGCACGCCATCACTATCGTTCTGTTTTTTACTGCTAACTAATATTGGGTAGTGTGAAAGGATGGGTGCAAATGCGACACAGGCTAGTTTAGGTAGGTTTAGTAATTGTTCTGGAAAGGTGCTCGGTAGAGTTTTTCGGAGGCATAAGCGGTCTCGTTGCTCGTATAGCAATGATGGATTTATTGATTGCCTAGCTATTGGGCCTATCTAATTGGACAATCCCTTCTTAAATCACTACACTGTCTACTATCTTGTCGGGGTGCTTAGAGCCAGTAAATAACTGCGGTTTTAGGCTGAGATTGTCCCGTTGAACCTGATCAGAGTGATGTCTGCGTAGGGAACAAGAGTGTCTTTTGCAGCGCCTATTTTCCCTTGTATGTGTAAATTGGTGCCTCGCGCTTACACCCTGTCCTTTCTGTCTTCGCCCTCCATCGCTTTGATCAATATTTATCACTTTTACTTTAATAGGGGAATGATATGGCTGAATCTATAGTTCGCAAGCTAAGCGAATCTGCTACCGTTGATAAACTGTCTACCGAGCCACTTTCGGGTTCAAATAAAATTTATATCGAAGGCAGCCGTCCTGATATTCAGGTGGCCATGCGCGAAGTGATAGTGTCCCCTACCTTGCTGCAAGATGGTACAGAAGAACCTAATGTGCCGGTACGTGTTTACGATACATCGGGTCCTTATACCGATCCTGTTGCCGACATCGATGTGCGTAAGGGTTTAGCTGCACTCCGTGAGCCGTGGATCAGTGAGCGTGATGACACCGCTTTTTTAGATCGTTACACCTCCAGCTATACCAATATGCGCGATAGTAATATCGCCCTAGAAAATTTACGTTTTGAACACAACTTAAAGCCCCGTAAAGCGAAAGCGGGTAAAAATGTGACCCAGCTACATTATGCTCGCCAAGGCATCATTACCCCAGAAATGGAATACATTGCGATTCGTGAAAACCTTGCGTTAAGCGAAGCGGAAATGGAAGTTGCGATGCGTGACCAGCACCCAGGTGAGAACTTTGGCGCGTCAACACCCAAATATATTACGCCAGAATTTGTGCGTTCAGAAATCGCTTGTGGTCGCGCCGTGATCCCAGCGAACATTAATCATCCTGAAATTGAGCCAATGATTATTGGTCGTAACTTTCATGTGAAAATCAACGCCAATATTGGTAACTCGGCAGTGACGTCTTCGATTGAAGAAGAAGTTGAAAAATTAGTATGGTCAACCCGTTGGGGCGGCGACACCGTAATGGATTTGTCAACGGGTAATAATATTCACGAAACCCGTGAATGGATTGTACGTAACTCACCTGTACCCATTGGTACCGTACCGATTTATCAAGCGTTAGAAAAAGTAAACGGTGCTGCTGAAGATCTAACGTGGGAAATTTTTCGCGATACATTGATTGAGCAAGCCGAGCAAGGCGTCGATTACTTTACCATTCATGCCGGTGTGTTATTGCGTTATGTGCCGATGACAGCGAAACGTGTGACCGGTATTGTATCGCGTGGCGGTTCTATTATGGCGAAGTGGTGTTTATCGCATCACAAAGAAAACTTTTTATACACACATTTCGAAGATATCTGCGAAATTTTAAAAGCATATGATGTCACTTTCTCTTTAGGTGATGGTTTACGTCCAGGTAGTGTAGCCGATGCTAATGACGAAGCACAGTTTTCTGAATTAAGAACCCTAGGCGAGTTAACTAAAATTGCATGGAAGCACGACGTACAGGTCTTTATCGAAGGCCCCGGTCATGTGCCCATGCATATGATTAAAGAAAATATGGATGAGCAATTAAAACATTGCCACGAAGCGCCTTTTTACACGCTAGGGCCATTGACCACTGATATTTCTCCTGGTTACGATCACTTTTCTTCGGGCATTGGCGCGGCGATGATTGGTTGGTACGGTTGTGCAATGTTGTGTTATGTCACACCAAAAGAACATTTAGGTTTGCCTAATCGCGATGATGTAAAACAAGGTATTATTACTTACA
>JBLHVX010000170.1:0-3940 GCA_047628835.1 Granulosicoccus sp. | reverse complement strand
TCTAAAATACTTTGTTGTTTATCATTATCGTAATCTAACACCCAACGCTGCCAGCGATAATCCATAGTGTTCCACTGCTGCTGCAGTCCTTTTAACCAGCGATAATCATTAACAGAGCTATTACCGAAAAATCCACGCTCTCGATGGGGTAACGCTGCATTTACACCTTCTTGTATACGAATTTCAGCTACTGCTGCAGTTGGATCGACTCTCACCCATCCTTTGCCATCTAACCAGACTTCTGTCCATGCATGCGCATCACGCTGATAAACCTGTAAGTAGTCGCCATTCTCACTCCACTCACCACCTTGATATCCCACCACTACGCGAGCAGGTATGCCTGCAGCTCGCATTAACACAGTAAAGCTACTAGAAAAGTGTTCACAAAAACCTTGAAGAGTATCGAATAGGAATTCATCTACGGTATCTTTTCCTAGTTTCGGTGGTGATAACGTGTATGTGAAATTATCACGATAGAAGGTTAATACCTTTTGAATATATGCTTCATGATTAGGTGACTGCTGCCACCATACCCGAGCAATACGCCGACTACGCAAGTTACTGTTTGAAGGAATATAAGTTAAGCGTCGATAGTCTATGTTAGATAGACTATTAGCATTAGTCCGCTGCCGATAGCTATGTACCTGATATTTAATGCGTTGACCTATGACTTGCGGCTGAAATATTTCACTTTGAGCTGAATAAATAGGTGATTTGATACCCTGAGTAATAACTGCTTCTGGTATAGCATATAACCAGTTCTGCCCGGTTGCCTCTAATAAGACCTCGTACTCGGTGATGGTATCGGTCGTCTCACTCCTCTCCGCACTCATACCTTTTGGAGCAAGCAGGCGCCGAGTCTCTACACTTCGACTTACCGGCTCAGAACGCTGCCAGCGGCGCCCATCAAAATCATCCAATACCAAACCGCGCCAATACATGGATTCTTTAGGTACAGCATCGCCGGCAAATGTCACTCGAAAAGCCAGTGAATCATTTTGAATGAGGCTACTAATATCCCCTGGTGACATACTGTCACTCATACCGACGGTCCCTACCCCAGAATGAATCGGCACTGTCCACAAAGGGTTAAGCCGCGGCAAAAGCAGCAACATAACAGCAGCAAGAAAAACACTCTGAAATAACATCTTAGTGCTTAACATTACACTATTAAGCAGTGATTGCCTTGCATACTGACTAGCTGATTGCTGCTTAACGGATTGTTGAGTTGATAGGTATTGATAACCACTCTGTAGACTGTGGAGCTGTATTAGCACCGCGGTAATCAATACCACCACCACTGCACTTGCCATACTGTAAACGACCGATTGCTCGAATAAAAAACCACAGGCCACTAAAAAATAATATAAAAACAAAATCACTAGGACATCACGACGGCAACGTATTTCCAAGAGTTTTAGTGTTAACGCTACCAGCAACAAAATCACTGTAGGCTCTACTGCTATCCATTGATCATATTGAAAAAATAAAAAAGCACATAATAAACCGGTAAAAAGTAATTTCACTATGCGGTTAGGTGATGCTAGTTTTTCTCGTAATATCTGAATACGCCAAAGAATGACTACAGGGCAAACAAACCACATCCATATAGGTAGTTGCGCAAGATGCAAGGCGCTAATGCCACTATAAGCAAACAGTAAACTAAACATGAGTGGGCGCGAGTAAAGCAAATATTTATCAACCATCTTACTTGCCCCCTACTCTTGGCTCACCATCATTAAATAGCGCTAAAGCACGCAACAACTGTTCTTTATGAGCAACACCTGAGTCTAACGGAAGCTCATGATTAGGCAATTTAAGCCCGTACACCATATCATTTTCTTCTGCTTGCAATACGCAATCACATAAACGTGACAGGCGTGTTTCTGTTCCTAGTCCAGAAAAATCATCCCATAACAACCACTGCTCATTTTCCGCCGTTTTTTGATCCTCATATTCCTTTGTCGCTAACCCCTGCCCCTTCGCATAGTTTTTCCATGCTATTTGTTTCGGCGAATCCCCCATGCGATATTCCCTTAGATGGGAAATATCTTCTTTAGTATCGAATGTATTCATCGTTATTGTTATCGCGCTATCAGGCTCTTCGGTCGCATCATTTACCGGTAAATGCATATCCGGTAAAGTGCTCTCGATCGGCGCGGGATAAACCAAGAGAAGAACATCCATATCAAGATCTGACCATGCACGCAGCAGACCTAATGGATACGTAGAAAACACACGTAACCGCTTTGCGCTATACCAACCTCGATAATGAGGTGACATCAATAAGGTGACAACTTGCGATACATTTTTTTGAACATTAACTACCACCGCTTCCTCCATCTCTTCGGACACGAGCTGCACCTGCTGATGTTGCCGGCCGCTCTCACTTGAAATCCGACACTGAACTCTCGCTTTACCCCCTAAAAAACAAGGATCAACGGAAATGATTTCTAGCGATAAACCCGATAGCGTCGCGTAGGTATAAAACATACACGTATGCATTAGTGATAATAATAAAAACGTGAGAACTAATGCGAGATTATTTTGATAGTTAGTTCCCAGCAGCCACAACAACAATAACGTCAACAAAAAGCTAACACCTATTGTAGAGGGTAGAATGAAAATATTTTTTCGATGTAAGCGTTGTTTTTTATTCGCTGGAATACGACGCTTTAACCAGCGCTGGTAAAAAGATGTGGTTTGATTGTTTTTGGTATGTGGAAGCGCTGATTTTTTCATCATTCACTGACAACAGGAATGTGCTGTGCGAATGTATGGATTTTTGTTCCGACGCAATTGAGACTATCCTTAGGTAATAAACGATGTCCAATAACTGGCAGCATAACAGCTTGTAAATCATCAGGGATCACATATCTACGCTGTTGTAATAATGCCCACGCTTTTGCACAATGTAGCCATGCCAACCCAGCACGTGGCGATAAACCACTATCAAACTCTTGGTGCTCACGCGATGCTAACAATAGACGTTGTAAATAATCTACCACATTGTCACTGGCGTCTACTTTATGTACCAGTTTCTGCAAAGCCTGTAACTGTTTTAATGAAACTACTGCAGACAACTCTTTTAATACAGATTGTGTGCCGCCACCTTGCAGCAATAAGCGCTCCGCTTCTTGTGTGGGGTAACCTAATGAAAGGCGCATCATAAAGCGGTCAAGTTGTGATTCTGGCAACGGAAACGTACCCGCTTGATGTAGCGGGTTTTGTGTTGCAATCACAAAAAAAGGCTTCGGCAAATCGTAAGTATGTCCATCTGCGGTAACTTGTCGTTCACCCATTGCCTCCAATAATGCACTTTGGGTTTTGGGAGATGCGCGATTAATTTCATCCGCCAATAATACCTGCGTAAACACGGGCCCTTTGTGAAAAGTAAAACTTTCAGATGCTTGCCGGTATATCGCGCTACCGATAACATCGGCGGGCAATAAGTCACTGGTAAACTGAACCCGCTGAAAATCTAGACCAAAGACTTTGGCCAAGCCTTGCGCCAGGGTCGTTTTCCCCATGCCTGGCAAATCCTCTAAGAGGAGGTGTCCACCCGCCAACAAGCAACATAATGCATGTTCAGTTACGGTTTGCTTACCGTAAATAATACGACCTAGAGCATTGCTAAGCGCGTTAATAAGGTCATGTGAAGAAGTGGCCATATTGTTATTTCGTCCGTTACTGTGGCATATGAAAATCATATAATTAGAACAGCATTTAGGTTTGAGTGAAACCTAAATGCATATAGAGACTATTCGTTAATCCATCGAATTTAGGTTAAACATCGCCGGTACATATAACGGTACTCAGCTGTCCACACCATTTATTGACGCGATACTCTGTTAGTTCTTCTTGTTGATCCTCATCAATAGCGAGTCCAACAAAACATAACTCTTGTGTCACCGGATGATTAGTTTCCGCTTTGGAAGCA
>JBLHVX010000169.1:0-4126 GCA_047628835.1 Granulosicoccus sp. | reverse complement strand
GCGCGCCAGAAACATTGGTTCCATTAATAACCACACTACGCTCAAGAAACGCACCACCGGTAGCTAGTTGCTCATCTTCATTACGATGTTCAAGTAGCACTTTAGAGGCAAGTGATGCATCCGGCTCGGCTTCTAAGCGAAATTCTAGGTTTGCTGTTTTACCAATAATGCGTTTGGCCTCTGCAGTGTCTTGCACTCCAGGTAACTCTACAACAATACGAGTACGTCCCTGACGTTGCACAATGGGCTCAGACACACCTAATTCATTCACACGATTACGTAATGTTGTTAAGTTTTGGCCCACTGCGTAGTCTTCTATATCGCTAATGGCTTGCTCTGTCATAGTCGCACGAATATAAAAACCGTTAGCATCGCTTTCGCGCTCAATCAAAAACGGATTTGCTAGAGCCGTTGGATCTGACAAGGTAGTACGAAATATTGGCATCGCCCGATCACGTACTTCAGCACTCGAAAAATTAGCAATAATTTGATTATCTCTATTAACACTGACCGACTGATAACGCAGTTTTGGTTTTGCTTCACGCAACTGTTGCCTTAATTCGACCGGCATAGACTCTACACGTGCAGCAACCACCGCCTTGGTGTCCACCTCCATCAAGAAATGAACACCTCCTGACAAATCTAAACCAAGCTTCATAGGCGACGCGCCTAAGCTCACTAACCAGTCTGGTGTTGTCGGCGCCATGTTAAGAGCGACTATATAATCATCCCCTAAAGCGGTCTTAACAACGTCTTTCGCTTGCAGCTGCTGGCCTTTATCTTTTAAGCGGATAAGCCCACTTTTACCGTTGCTGTTTTCACCGAAATATTCAATGTCATTCTCTTCAAGTGCCTTGGTAGCCCGACTGATAAGCGCATCGTTTAGTACAAGAGAACTAGAATTGCCCGATATTTGAACCGCAGGATCGGGGGCATATAAATTGGCAGAGGAAAAAACAAGTGCTAAACCTAGCACAGCAACAAGTAACAGATACTTCCATAAGGGATAACGATTAGGCATAACACTCTCAGTAATGGTCTTAACATGCGGTATTTGGGCTATTGTAAAATGCACAGTTTGACAAACAACATGCGCTGCTACATAAAACAGATGCCCATTTTCATCATTTATTATTTCAAAGCGGGCGATTATACCCGTTTATGGGGTTTTAGGGTTGGCTATTCAAGCTTTCACTCGAGTTTAAAGGCAATATTCCGGCTAGACGTTTAGACCTTCGTCAGCGGCGGCACATCTTTGCCAATACCTTGATAGAAACGTTCAACAAACACCTCCAACTCATGCACTGCAATAGCATTCCGTAACTTGTCCATTAGCCGCTGGTAATGTCGTAAGTTATGTATAGTATTCAGTTGAGCACCGAGTATCTCTCCACATTTATCTAAATGATGTAAATAACTACGAGTAAAGTTTTGGCAGGTATAACAATCGCAACTGGCGTCTAAGGGCTCAATAGATTTTTTATGTACCGCATTACGAATTTTCACAACGCCAGCGAAGGTAAATAAATGACCATTGCGCGCATTACGTGTGGGCATCACGCAATCAAACATATCTATTCCTCGCCTAACGGCCTCAACAATATCTTCTGGCTTGCCAACCCCCATTAAATAACGAGGTTTATTCGCGGGCATCTGATGCGCCAAGTGTGAAAGTACTTTAACCATCTCTTCTTTGGGCTCGCCGACGGACAAACCACCTATAGCATAGCCGTCAAAACCCATCATTTCTAAACCATCTAGAGAGACTTTACGCAAATTTTCATACATACCACCTTGAATAATCCCAAATAACGCAGAGCGGTTATCCCCATGAGCTACTTTACTGCGCTTCGCCCAACGTAAGGATAGCTCCATCGAGTCCCGAGCTTCTTTTTCGGTTGCGGGATATGGTGTGCACTCATCAAAAATCATCACAATATCTGAGCCTAGGTCACGCTGTACTTGTATGGATTTTTCTGGATCCATAAAAATTTTATCGCCATCGATTGGCGAACGAAATGTCACCCCTTCTTCGGTGATTTTGCGCATTTTACCGAGGCTAAACACCTGAAAACCGCCCGAATCCGTTAAAATCGGTTTATGCCACTGCATAAAGTCATGTAATGTGCCGTCACCATCTGTGCCATCCCTTCTTTTCTGTGCTGTAATCACCTCTGTACCCGGGCGTAACATCAAATGAAAGGTATTACCTAGAACGATCTCTGCACCAATGGCCTCAACATCTCTTGGCAACATCCCTTTAACGGTGCCATAGGTACCCACCGGCATAAACGCTGGCGTTTCGACAGTACCACGAGGGAAAATCATCCGACCACGGCGGGCTAAACCGTCAGTGGTATCGATTTCAAATTGCATCGCGCACTTTCGCGTTTCTGTCAGCGTGTGGGTAGATGCAAGTGTATCTGTAGACACAATTGAGTCGTCAGTTGGATAGATAGTAGGTTTGGCAGTCATAAACTTCTCTTTAATGGACTCGTATAGTTAAATTAGATTTGTGCTGAACTCAAGTAGTTCAAAATGTATATGCGCACGCCGTAAGTCATTGATTTATTCTGGCAACACACGACGCGTCATAAACATCGCATCACCATAGCTAAAGAAGCGATAACGTTCTGCCACCGCTTCTTTATAGGCATTCTTGATATATTCATAGCCCGCAAACGCAGAAACCAGCATCAACAAAGTAGACTCTGACAAGTGAAAATTAGTGACCAGAGCATCAACCATACGAAACCTGTAACCCGGGGTGATAAATATATCTGTTTCACCCTTAAAAGGCTCTAGTATCTCACCCTCGCTATAATAGGCTGCAGCCTCTAACGAACGCATACTCGTCGTACCCACAGCCACTACACGCCTACCCTCTTTTTTTGCTTGGTTAATCACATCACATACATCAGAAGAGACATCAATTACTTCGCTATGCATAATATGATCATTGATATTATCGACTCTAACGGGCTGAAATGTGCCTGCCCCTACATGTAATGTCACATAAATAATATGCACACCTTTTTGTCTAATGGCTTCCATTAGGGGCTGGTCAAAGTGAAGCCCTGCCGTAGGCGCTGCTACAGCACCGGGCTTGCGGCCATATACTGTTTGATAACGCTCTTGATCATCAGGCTCGTCGTCGCGTTCAATATAGGGCGGTAACGGCATATGGCCTACTACCTTCAGAGTATCTAAAACCTTATTTTCACCAAAATCCACTGCAAACAAAGCGTTACCCGCACCACAACGGCCGGTAACTGTGACACTCGCACCATTCTCTAATACAATAATTGCCCCTGCTTTAGGCGATTTACTTGCACGAATATGTGCCCACACTTTCTGGGTATCGATAACACGCTCAACAAGGATCTCAACTTTCCCTCCTGTTTGTTTTTGCCCGAAGACCCGCGCGGGTATCACCTGGGTATCGTTAAACACCATCACATCGCCTTCGTGTAGCTGGTCTAAAAGCTGAGGAAAATGATGATGCTGCAAATCACCGCTATTGCCATCAAGGCACAACAAACGGCTACCGGTACGTTCAACGGTAGGAGTAAAAGCAATCAATTCTTCAGGGAGGTCGTAGGCAAAATCTTGGCGGCGCATAGGTAAAACTCAATAACAGTAATAATGGCTATAGTGATCACGGTAATGGCGACAACGTTAATATAGGCTGAATGCTCTAAGGCATTAAAGGGGCGCAAGGTTATAGGAAAAACACTTAAAATTCTAGAATAGGGACAAAGTCTGTTGACGGATGCAAAGCCGCTGTTATAATCGCGCCTCGCTTTGCCAGTGTGGTGAAATTGGTAGACACACGGGATTCAAAATAAGCAAGACCTTTTGTATCCTGAGTCAAAAAGAGTAAAATTAAGAAATGCCAGTGTGGTGAAATTGGTAGACACGTCGGATTCAAAATCCGATGCTAGCAATAGCGTGCCGGTTCGAGTCCGGCCACTGGTACCACTTTCTTAATTTTACAGGCGCAAAGGATTATTTTTTAATCCTCCTACCCAAAAACTGATCAGGATACACTCAGGATACAGCTTGAAGTAACTTTGAGTAATCCCCGCCTTATGCCCCTCCCCACATGACACGACCATACTTACTA
>JBLHVX010000168.1:0-4127 GCA_047628835.1 Granulosicoccus sp. | reverse complement strand
CATCAAACACTTCCTATTTGCTGCAATGTTAAGCTACGAGCATATTCATCAAGCGCAACAACTGCGTCAAGGTCGGCAGGCTCTTGCCAAACTGCTTCGTTCATCACCCACTGTAAACTATCCACCATAGCGCCAAAACTCAGCCGCGATGAGAGAAACGCATCAACCGCAACCTCATTGGCAGCGTTAAGCACTGTCGCCGCACCAATACCTGCCCTAGAAGCATCAATTGCTAATTGAAGTGCTGGGAAATTATGTATCTCAGGGGCCTCGAAATCTAATCGTGCTGTAGCAATAATATCCAAGCTAGACACACCCGAAGCGACTCTATCAGGGTAAGCCAAACCATGAGCAATAGGCGTACGCATATCTGGATGCCCCAATTGAGCCAACACAGAACCATCCACATATTCGACCATGGAGTGGACAATGCTCTGGGGATGAATAATCACCTCGATCAATGATGGAGACACGTTAAACAACCATTTTGCTTCTATAAATTCTAAGCCCTTATTCATGAGGCTTGCCGAATCGACAGAGATTTTACGCCCCATCGACCAATTAGGGTGGGCGCACGCTTGCTCTGGCGTTGCCGCTCGAATCGCCTCTGTCGACCACCCTCTTAACGGGCCACCAGAACCTGTCAGCAAGATCTTACGCACGCCTGACCGCACGCTTTCAGACCGAGGCAAGCACTGAAAAATAGCATTGTGTTCGCTATCAATGGGCAATAATTGTGCACCAGAATCGTTAACCGCTTGCATAAATATACTGCCGGCCATAACTAACGCTTCTTTGTTTGCTAGCAATACTTTTTTACCCGTTTTTACGGCCGACATAGTGGGTAATAACCCAGCGCCACCTACGATCGCAGCCATGACTGTATGCACACTATCATGTGCAGCCACATCACAAATCGCTTGAGCGCCCGATAGCACTTCGGTTTTGATTTTGGCGTCACGTAGTAACGAGGATAATTCAATGGCTGATGTAGGATCATGCATAACCGCAAACACAGGTCGGCACGCGACACATTGCTGGAATAAACGCTGGGTATTGGTATTCGCCGTGAGAGCAAAAACGGCAAAGCGATCTGGGTGGCGACTAATTACATCCAAAGTGCTGACGCCAATAGAGCCCGTTGAACCTAGCACGGTAATCTGCTGAACGCTGGAAGAGTGAGTTTGCGGTGAAGATGATAGCGTCATAAACAAAAGAACCTTAATGGTTGATGCTAGTGGTTAATACGCTACCCATTAGAAATGGCGAGTGCAAGGGCAAATATTGGAATAGCAGCGGTTAAACCATCAATTCGATCCATGACACCGCCATGACCGGGCAAAATTGACCCACTATCTTTAATACCGCGATGACGCTTCACCATACTTTCTAATAAATCACCCAACACGGAAGAAAATGCAGTGGGCACAACGACCAACAAAGTCAGCAACAAATTTTTATCGGCGAAATAAGAAACAGCAAATGCCAACACGACACAAGCTAACACGCCTCCCATCACACCTTCCCATGACTTACCGGGGCTAACCTCTCTTGCTAACTTGCGTCGGCCAAAAGCACGACCAGAAAAGTAAGCAAAAATATCCGCCGTAGATACAATCGCTGCAACCCATAAAATAAGCCATGTGCCAAAGGGCTGCTGATATAAATAAAATATCCCCACTAGACAGGGCAACAACACAAATAGCCCCATCACTAAGCGGATCCAGCGACTACCCCACAATACGGCACTAGAAGGATATCCTTGTATCCATAACAGAGCAATCGCCCACCAAACACCGGCTGTCGTCAACACAGCCAGCACATTATTGGCATTGAGTTTTGGAGAAGAGAAACCGTTCGATACCCCCACAAAATGTAAAAGACCAATACTAACTAGCAGCGCTAGTGCGCAATAAGCTGTGCGCTGACGCTTATGCGTAAAGCCAGAAAGGTCAGCCCACTCCCATGCAGCAACAAGTATCACCAGTGCCACCAAGCTATAAAACCAAGGAGAAGGCAACAACAGAAGATCAAGTAAAAAAACAGTCACCAAACAAACTGCAGTAATGATACGTTTCTTAAGCATTTTGGCGACCTATTACGCAGCGTATATTTGTGTTTAATAAAGGTGGGGGATGCATGTAATTAAGTCTATATCTCTCAGTAAAAATCATCTTAAAGCTATGACGATATGTTGTAAAATATTTATATAATTTATTGTTATTCGCCAGCTGATACCTGACTGGCTGTTAAACCGAACCGTCGCTGACGTTTTTTGTAGTCGCCTACCGCTTTGGCCAACGAGGCAGCATCAAAATCTGGCCATAGCGCGTCGCTAAAATACAGCTCGGCATAGGCCGCCTGCCATAGTAAAAAATTACTGATCCGAGTTTCACCACCGGTTCTAATCAATAAATCTAACGGTGGTAAATCCGGCAGCGACAAATGGCCTGCCATCACCTTCTCGTTAATGTCATCTAGCGCCAACTGGCCTTCAACAACTTGTAGTGCAATAGCTTTAGCTGCCTGAGTGACATCCCATTGACCGCCATAGTCGGCAGCAATTACGAGAGTACGATCGCCTTCACATGCTACCTGCTCAGCCTTATCAATCGCCGCCAACAACTTATCGCTAAAACGTTCACGGCTACCCATGACCCGCAAACGAACACCTTGTTTTTTTAACTTTTTTGATTCGTTCGACAAGTACAAATAAAATAACGACAGTAGCGCATCCACTTCTTTCGCGGGACGCTGCCAGTTTTCACTACTAAAAGCAAAAACTGTCAGCACACTAATGTCGTGTTCTTTACATGCTGACAACACATCACGAAGACGTTCAGCACCGGCCTTATGGCCTGCAATACCTGTTTTACCCTGTTGTTTTGCCCAACGATTATTACCATCCATGATAATAGCAACGTGGTTGAGCGAAGACGTGCCAGGCATTTCTTGTGCGGCCAAATGATTACCAATTAAACAGTGTGTATTTGAAATAAAGAAAGCTGCTACAACAACTACGTTTTATATCGCTAACAAATCTTTTTCTTTAGTCGCTAATGCTGCATCAATGCTAGCCACAAATTTATCGGTGATCTTTTGCACATCATCCTGACCACGACGCTCATCATCTTCGCCTATTTCTTTATCTTTAATCAAATCCTTCAAGTGACCAATCGCATCTCTTCTCGCATTACGCACCGACACTTTTGCCGACTCTGCTTCTGATTTTGCCTGCTTGGTGTAATTTTTACGTGTTTCCTCTGTCAGCATAGGCATAGGCAAGCGAATTAAATCACCGGTTGTTGATGGATTTAACCCTAAATCTGATTTCAAAATTGCTTTTTCAATTTGCGGAGTGAGTTGTTTTTCCCAGGGACTGATAGATAACGTCCTCGCATCCAATACAGACACGTTAGCAACCTGAGATAACGGCGTCATGGAGCCATAGTAATCCACTTTAATCCCATCCAAAATACTAGGATGAGCACGACCTGTACGAATTTTATTGAAATTGATCGCTAATGCTTCAAGACTCTTTTGCATCTGCGCGGTTGCTTCTTGTTTAATATCTTCAATCATAGCGATGACCCTTTTATATTATATTCTTAACTCTCTAACGCTTAATCTTTCTTTCGGCTCGGTATTCGTTACATTAATTAATGAGCGTCAAAAATTGCATTGCAAAAATGCTATCACCCAACATTTTCACTTTCTTGTGGGGCTTTCTGTTGAATTAATGTTCCTTCTTCACCACCGACAACGATATTCAATAGCGCTCCTGCATTTGACATTTTAAACACCCGTAGCGGCATATTATGATCACGACACAAACAAATTGCCGTTAAATCCATCACCGCTAATTTTTTCTCTAACGCCGTATCGTAAGTAAGGGTATCGTATTTGGTGGCCGTTTTATCTTTCATCGGATCGGCAGTATAAACACCATCGACCTTGGTCGCCTTTAATACAATTTCGGCTTCTACTTCTATACCACGTAAACATGCGGCAGAGTCAGTTGTAAAATATGGATTGCCTGTACCTGCAGCAAAAATAACCACTTCTCCAGCTTCCAAAAAACGCATCGCTGCGCGACGATCATAATGCTCAACAACACCGCTCATCGG
>JBLHVX010000167.1:0-4131 GCA_047628835.1 Granulosicoccus sp. | reverse complement strand
GCTTCTGCAATAATCTGAATATTGCGTTCAGAAGAAAACATCAACTGATTAGCCGCCGTCTCTAAACGTGTCCGACGAATATATTGATGCACTCCCTCCCCCGTCACCTTTTTAAATAAACGATGAAAGTGCTGTTCAGAATATGCGGCTAACGTCGCCAGCTTTTTGGCAGAAAGGTCAGCACTAATATCGCGGTGTATACAGCTAAGTACCTCATTAATGCGATAGGTGTAGTCAATGCGAGTCATTACTGACTTCCTTTGTGGTGAGCCAACATTAAAATAGCATAAATGGACAAAATTAACCGCATAAATGGACAAAAAAACGATTAACTGTAGGGGTAATATAGGTCTTTATCAATACTTATTGTCAACTGCTTGGCTTGGAGACAGTGCATGAACCCCGTTGCCCCTTTACGTAATACACCACCATCTTATATTAGGGAAATACTCAGTGTCGTTTCAAATAAAGACATTATTTCCCTGGCGGGCGGTTTACCCTGCCCAGAAAGCTTTCCAATGGATATTATTGAAACAGCGATGAGCACTATCGCTACCGATAAATCGTTATTTCAGTATGCCGCAACGTCCGGTTATGCTCCGTTAATTAATACCATTACAGAACGCTATGATGTTACCGACGGGCACGATGTCTTAATCACCAATGGCTCGCAACAAGGTATAGATTTATGTACCCGTGTATTTATCAACAAAGGCGATAAAATTGTTGCTGAAGCACCTAGCTATTTAGGTGCGCTGCAAATTTTTGCAATTGCTCAAGCCACTCTTGTCACTGTCGCACAAGAAAATGATGGCCCTAACATTAAGCAGCTGGAAGCTCACTTTACACAGGGTGATGTCAGTTTTTTCTATGCGATCCCCGACTTTCATAATCCTACAGGGTGCTGCTGGTCATTAGATAAACGTCAACAGGTAGCCGCTTTATGCCTTCGTTATAAGGTGTTGTTAATAGAAGACGCCCCTTATCGGGAAATGCGTTTTAGTGGCGACGGCCTACCTACCGTAGCTAGCTTGTGCCCTGAGTTTGCCATTAGTTTATTCTCGTTTTCGAAGATGATTGCGCCGGGTTTACGCATCGGTGCTTTAATAACACCTAAACGTTATTTTTCGAGTTTTAATAAACTCAAGCAAGCAACTGACTTACATACCAATGTCCCTTTACAAGCGCTAACTCATGCCATTTTAAATCATACTGATTTTAATACCCATTTAGAGGCAAGCAAGCAGCGTTATAAAGCACGCTATGAGTCATTAGCAAAGGCTATTTCGTCACACCCTAGTTACTCAAAATGTACTATGGCTCAGGTTGAGGGTGGAATGTTTATATGGTTAACATTACCCGATTGTGATGTAAGCACAATCGCTAGACAGGCTATAGAGAACGACGTGGCGGTTGTTCCAAGTACAGAGTTTTATAACGATGATGACTATCACCCATCTGCTTTACGAATAAACTTTAGTTATAACTCACCCGATAAAATTCAAGAAGGCATTGATCGCCTAGCGACTGTGCTACAAACGTGCCTTAACTGATTTTCAACTAATGGCGTTAAAATGCCTTTTTCGCAATCTTAGTCATTGGGGTTAGATAAAGATTGACGCGCAGCCAGGTACAATATATTTACGGGAAACAAGCCTTGTCTTCTGCTTTTTAAATACCAACACCAAAAAACTCATAAGAAGAGTTAGCAGGCAAAACTTGCCCCTTTTCTCAATTAAGTAGATTGAAAAAACGACTGAGACGAAAACAACTCAACATGTGAATTATTTAAGCGGCCTCACATATATTTACTAGTGGCATAAACGAATTTCAGTCAACATTTAAAATAAAGTATGATGCGCTATAACAATAAAATATTAATAACTAAAAAGGAAGTTAAATGATTATTTTTGGAACTAGAGGAATTACAACCACCCCAGAAAAGGGTGATTTTAACTGCCCCTCTTGTACTTCTGTACAGCACTATGGTTTGAAGCGTGTAAGACGTTTTTTCACTTTATATTTTATCCCTCTAATACCACTAGACAAATTAGGCGAATATTTAGAGTGTCTAAGCTGCAAAGACACATACAAGCCAAACATTCTAAATTATGACCCCGTAGCTAACGCAGAAGCTATAGATGCTGAATACCACTCAGCTATTAAGAAAGTGATGATACATATGCTTTTACCTGACGGCGTCATAGATGACTCTGATGTGGTGCTCTACACTCATCGCTCCAATATGCGCATCTCCATTAGACGGATCTCTATGATAGCCCAAATACTCTTGAACCATCTCATTTGTGATATTGCCTGTCGACCATACCCCGTAACCTATCGCCCAAAAATGCCTGATGAGATGGACACTCCACTAACAGCATCTCAATATGCCAGACTTAGTTTGCATGTAACTAAAATCGAAGCGAGGTGTCCATTATGAACAACAGCGTAATGTATGTAGTGGCATACTAAGAAGCTTAAGTAAGTGTCATTCGGGCCAGATACGAAAACACTAAGTAAATCCTACTTATTCTATTCGTCGTCGGTTAAGGGTATAATTAATCGTTTAAGAAACCCTCATCATAAACTAACAGAAAAGTATGAATACAGAAAAACAAAATACTGGGAAAATCATTGTTATAGATAACTTCTTAGAAGATATTGTTTTTGATGAACTTCAAAAATTAATGGTTGGACCTGACCTACCATGGCATTTAGGTGAAAAACTCGACTGGACAAATCAACCACCTACACTAGGTGAGTGGGAAGAAAAAAAAGACAATGTAGCTAAGTATAATTATCAATTGTTCCATATTTTTCACAAACACGTAGAAGGAGAAACTACGCAAAGTGATTTTTTTGAAAAGCTGCAACCTTTTGTCAAAAAAATCGGTATATTTTCCTTATATAGACTTAGGGCCACTTTCAATCATCGGACAGAAAACCCTCTACTGCTAGGTGGATATCACACTGACCTCGAAGAGAAATACAAAAAACTTAACGTATATACCGGGATTTTTTACTGCAACTCAAATAACGGTTACACTTCATTTTTAAATGGAGCAAAAGTAAGTAATGTCGCTAATCGTTTCGTATCCTTCCCTTGTGATCTAATGCATTCAGCGGTGAGTTGCACCGACGAGCAATACCGTATACAGCTAAATGTGAACTACGTGAGAGACATTTATTGAGCGACAGGCCAACTTCACAAACTTCAAAACTTCAGGGACACTCACCAATAAAAAAACCCTGAAAAGACCTAGGCGTATTTTTTAACCATTCACTTCATTCTTCAGAAATATAGAAAACGTGCCGAAAGGAGCCGAAAGGAGCCGATAGCTTATCTCAAACCCAGAACTCAGGCGAGCGAGAACTGAAATTGTGAATCTAAAAAAAGCGAGTTTTTTCAGCAGCTGCTAAGCTGTTTTACGTCGGTAATTAAATTTTTTATAAAAAATCGTTTCGAATTTCTGTGTGTTTTCAACCCACTCGTCAACATCAATATTAAGGCGTTGCAATATTGGCAGAAATTTATCGGGAATAAAACCGCGTTTGTCTTGGCGCTGGATTCGGCCTGCTGTATCGACAAGGGTAAGATAATCGTCATGGCTGAATAGCACACCGTTTTGGTTCTCGTACTTTACATTACCCTCTAATGCAGCGAGCGGCTTAAGTGAAAAGCGCTGAATGTATTGATGATTAAAATCTGGATTGTTCTCTAATGCTCGAGCCAAACTAAAGCTTGTTTTAATGCGTTCTTTAATACTGGTATGTTTCGATTGCTCGGGGGTATCGGCCATTTTTGCACGAATAGGGTTTAAGTCTGCGTAGGCCATCGCTGTGAGCAAGGCTTCTTCGGTAAGCAATGGTTGGGATTTGAAGCGGCCTTCCCAGAAGCGGCCCGTGCAATTCTCTTCAATGTTGGCCTGTCTGGCGATCACTTGATTTAATTGCTGCATAAATTCGCTAACGCTTGCCAAACGAACGCGCCAGTCATCAACAATTCGTGTCAGCACGGTCATTTCGGCCACGCCTATAATATCGCCTTTTTGATATTTTTGAATAAGGAAGGGCCCTTTGTGAATACACAGCCAGCGCTGAACAACCTCATCAAAGCTCCAGTTTTCA
>JBLHVX010000166.1:0-4196 GCA_047628835.1 Granulosicoccus sp. | reverse complement strand
GCCTGTTGATGGGTTTTTTGGCAGGGCAAAATTTTGAATTTACCTTAACGGGTGATGCTTCACTGACTAGTCGTCCGATGAATCGCGTAGCGAACCCTTTGCGAGAAATGGGCGTGACGGTTGAAACAGCAGCAGAAGGTCGACCACCAGTGACAGTTAAAGCGAATGGTAAAGTGAATGCCATTGATTACGTTATGCCAATGGCAAGCGCGCAGGTAAAATCCTGTGTGTTATTGGCGGGTTTGTACGCCGACGGAGAAACTTCGACTGTCGAGCCAGCACCCACGCGTGATCATACCGAGCGTATGTTGCGTGGTTTTGGTTATGCTGTAAAAACCGAAGGCAATAAAGCGAGTTTAGTGGGCGGTGGCAAATTAACAGCGACTAATATTGATGTGCCGGCCGATATTTCATCGGCGGCTTTCTTTATGGTGGCGGCTTCTATCGCGAAAGATTCTGATATTACCTTGCAGCATGTAGGTGTTAATCCTACCCGCGACGGAATCATATCTATTCTTCGTTTGATGGGCGCAGATATTACCTTGTCCAATGAAAAAGAAGTGGGTGGTGAGCCTGTAGCAGATATCCGCATACGTTATGCACCGCTAAACGGTATCCAGATCCCCGAAAAGTACGTGCCGTTAGCTATTGATGAATTCCCCGTGCTATTTGTTGCGGCCGCTTGCGCTGAGGGTACCACCACATTAACCGGCGCAGAAGAGCTGCGAGTAAAAGAATGTGACCGTATTCAGGTAATGGCCGATGGCTTGCAAACACTAGGCGTAAAGGCTATTCCGACCCCCGACGGGATGATTATCGAAGGTGGAGAGATTGGAGGAGGGCAAGTTGAAACCCATGATGATCACCGTATTGCGATGTCATTTACCATTGCAGGCCTCAGGGCAAGTGATACGGTCGTGGTGAATAATTGCGGTCATGTCGCCACATCATTTCCCGGCTTTCCTGCTTTAGCCAAACAAGTAGGAATAAGCATAGAAGAACAAGTTGTTTAATATTCGTTAAATAATTCTTTATACTGCGCGTCTTTATGAGCGTACAGATGACAGGAAGCAGATTGCAGGAAAGGCAAAACAGCTTGGTAGTGATTCTGTAGGCTCGAAACATTTTTTGTTAGCTGTTGCTCCCCATAGGCGGGGGGCACATCGAAAATGCAGGCCAGATCTTGCTCCTGCAAATCTGCCATTCACACCGTCCTTGGTGTTCGAACAATTTTCGTGTGGCTGTTGTTGATAACTTAACTTTTTTGGATTACACATGAGCAAAGATTACTCGTTAACCCATCTTAAACAATTAGAAGCAGAGAGCATTCACATTATTCGTGAAGTGGCTGCTGAATTTGATAACCCGGTAATGCTCTACTCTGTGGGTAAAGACTCGGCAGTGATGCTGCACCTTGCTATGAAAGCATTTGCACCAGGCAAGCCGCCATTTCCTTTGATGCATGTAGATACCAAGTGGAAATTTAAGGAGATGATTACCTTCCGCGATACCCATGTTAAAAACTTAGGGTTGGATCTTATTGTGCATTCCAATCAAGAGGGCATTGATCAGGGTGTAGGGCCGTTTACCCACGGTAGTGCAAAGCATACGGATATTATGAAAACCCAAGCGTTAAAACAAGCACTAGATAAATATGGTTTTGATGCCGCATTTGGTGGGGCAAGGCGCGACGAAGAAAAATCTCGTGCAAAAGAGCGTGTGTATTCTTTCCGGGATAAAAAACATCGTTGGGATCCAAAAAACCAGCGACCAGAATTATGGAATATTTATAATAGCCGTGTCGACAAAGGCGAAAGTATTCGCGTGTTCCCACTGTCTAATTGGACGGAGCTAGATATTTGGCAGTATATTCACTTAGAAAGCATTCCTCTGGTACCGCTATATTTTGCAGCGAAACGCCCAGTAGTTGAACGTGATGGTACGTTAATTATGATTGACGACGAGCGTATGCCCATCGAAGAAGGCGAAGTGGTGCAAGAGAAAATGGTGCGCTTTAGAACCTTAGGGTGTTACCCGCTAACGGGTGGCGTGGAATCGGAAGCGACAACCTTGCCAGAAATTATTCAAGAAATGTTATTAACCACTACATCTGAGCGACAGGGGCGCGTGATTGATCACGATAGCTCCGGTTCCATGGAAAAGAAAAAGCAAGAGGGATACTTTTAGTTAACAGTTAACAGTTAACAGCTTGCAGGTCACAGAAGGCAACGTGCCTGCAGGCTAGTTAACAGTTATTAGGTGATTGTAAATTTTTAAAACAAGGATCTGTTATGAAATTTGAAACACTGGATTTATGGAAGCGTAGTGCAAAGTTAGCAAGTGAAGTTTATCAATATTTTGCTTGTTGCAATAATTATGGATTTAAAGACCAAATTACTCGGTCCTGTTTGTCGGATTCAAGCTATGTAGCGGAAGGGTGGGGGCGTTCTAGTAGTAAAGATAGGGCGCGACTTTTGGATATAGCCAAAGGATCATTGGCCGAACTTATTTCACAGGCTTATATAGGCCAAAAAATTGGATACATTGATATTCTGCAATCAAAAAAATGGTTGGCAGAATCTCAAGAAGTTGCAGCTATGTTGGCTGCTCTAAAACAAAAGATTTTGCTGTGAGCTGAAAACTGTAGGCTGTCAGCATGAACATAAAGAAAATGAAGTTAGCCATTAATACCTCTCTTGAGGCTTTCGGCTAGCAACTTGGAGCTTAAAAAATATGTCGCATCAGTCAGAATTAATAGCAGAAGATATTGGCGCTTATCTTGCGCAGCACGAACAAAAGGAATTGTTACGTTTTATTACCTGTGGCAGCGTTGATGATGGTAAAAGTACCTTAATTGGCCGGTTACTGCATGACTCTAAAATGATTTATGAAGATCAGTTGGCCGCTATAAAATCAGATTCTACCAAGCATGGAACAACCGGCGAAAAAATTGATTTGGCCTTGCTGGTTGACGGTCTGCAAGCAGAGCGTGAGCAAGGCATCACGATTGATGTGGCTTATCGTTATTTTTCTACCTCTAAGCGTAAGTTTATTATTGCTGATACACCGGGGCATGAACAATACACACGTAATATGGCAACGGGCGCATCGACGTGTGATCTTGCTATCATTTTGATTGACGCCCGTTACGGTGTTCAAACTCAGACACGCCGTCACAGCTATATCGCATCGTTGCTAGGAATTAAGCATATTGTCGTAGCGGTCAATAAAATGGACTTAATGGATTTTAGCGAAGCGCGCTTTAATGAAATTCAAGAAGAATATTTAGCCTTTGCTAAGACGCTAGGTTTAGATAATGATATTTACTTTGTGCCTATGTCTGCACTTGAAGGCGATAATGTCGTAAATAGAAGTGAACGTTCTGTATGGTATCAAGGTCAGACATTGATGGAGATACTAGAGCACGTAGAAATTGCCAATGACAAAAATGTCTCAAACTTTCGTTTTCCAGTTCAATACGTCAACCGTCCAAACCTAGACTTTCGTGGGTTTTGCGGCACTGTTGCTTCAGGCGAAATAAAAGTAGGTGATAAAATTCGTGCCTTACCATCAGGTAAAACCAGTACAGTCGAAAGCATTGTCACTTATGACGGTAATCTACCTTTAGCGTTTGTTGGGCAGGCAGTCACCTTAACCATGGAAGATGAAATCGATATCAGCCGTGGCGATATGATTGTGGCTGCGGATGATAACGTCGCTCAGACTAACCACCTACAAGCTCATATTGTATGGATGTCGGAAGCAGCGCTTACGGAAAAGTCAGAATATTTTTTCAAGTTCGCAACCAAGCTTACCGTAGGTAATGTTGAAACAATCATTCATCAAATAGATGTAAACACCCAAGAGCATAATAAAAAAGCAACGCTAGAGTTAAACGATATCGGTTTAGCCAATATTACGCTTAATCAAGCAGTGGTGATCGACCCTTATCAAAATAATCGTGCTACCGGTGGATTTATTATTATTGATCGCCTAACAAATATTACGGTAGGTGCGGGTATGGTTAAACATGCGCTTGACTCCGTGGCTGTCGATAACGATCATTCGGCGTTTTCACAGGATTTATCTACGTTGATTAAACAACATTATGTTGATAAAAATGATGAGGAAATCACCGCGTTAGTGAAAAAATTGACGCAATACTTGTAAGTAAAAACTGACAGGTATTTCAGCTT
>JBLHVX010000165.1:0-4207 GCA_047628835.1 Granulosicoccus sp. | reverse complement strand
GTAAATACTCACATACACCCATGAAGCGCCGGTGCCAAAATAGCCTAAGCCGAAACTTAGCGCGTAGGAAAAAGCAGCTTTGGGTGTTTGTGTATGATAGGAGGCGATGGCAAAAACAGCGATAGAAGTAAGCCCTATCGGCCACAGGTTAAAAGGGGCAAAGCTAAGTGGCGTTACCGCACCACTCGCCACACACAGTGCGATGACTAAATATGGATAGCGCTCGATGAATTTTTGCACGGTTAGGCTTAGTCTCGAAAAAGGCAGTGGGTCGCTACAGTTTTATAGCAGTACTTAAATGATGGTATCTTTGTTATTAGTGACGATTAGTATTATTAAGAGCTCTTTGTCTGAAAGCACACCATCTTCTGTGCAAAGGTCGCCCCTTTACGTACCGGCAGGTTTAACGCCCTTTGCGCTTGTTACTGTTATAGCTATTCCTATTAAACAAATGCTTATTCCTATAAGGTTGAGTATGGTGTAGCGTTCGGAAATAAGCAGACTAGCATAGATCATAGCGACGATGGGGGATGCCATGGCTATTGAACTAGCTGTAGTTGCTCTGATATGTTTCAAACAGCTAAAGTAGGCTAAATGACCAAATGTGCCAACGATGGCTAAGCCTGCTAAGTTGTATAGGTCGCTGTAGATCACGCGATCTAATATCGGCTGTTTATGTAACATGCTACCGATAGAAATAAGTCCTGCAGAAATGGTGCACATCCAAAACATAACGATAATGGGTTGGTGCTTCTGTACTTCTGTTTTACTAATGATGGTATAAATGGCTAATAGTACGGCAGCGATTAATGCAGCGATGTTACCCCAAAAATAGTTCCCGCTAAACGATAGTCCTTCGGCATAAAAGATAATAATGATGCCTGCAAATGCGACGACAATACCGATGATGTCTCGTCGGGTAACTGTCTCGATCAAGAAAATGCTAGCCAGTATAGGTACAAATATAGGCATGGTGTTAGTTAGTAGTGCTGCGTTCGCAACGGTGCTGTAGTGGTATCCTAGTGTAGCGAAAATAAAGTGAACGCTCATAACAAGTGCAATAAATGTATAAAAACCAAGGTGTTTTTTCGAAGCAAAAAAATCGATTCTAATTTTGGTGCTGGATAATATGATGATTAATAGCATTAATGATCCCAGGAGTAGTCTTCCCAGAGTGATACCTATCGGACTAATGTGTTCTATATTTTTTATAAATATACCTATTCCTGCCCATAGCAATACCGCGAGCATACACAGTGCAATACCTCGGCTATCAGCCCCTATACCTATTTTCATATTGTTACCTTGAATATAAGCTTGATAAATAATGTGTTATTTAACAAGCTTATATATTTAGAGGTGCTTAAGATATTCCGTGATGAGAAGTCGATTTTGCTTCTACATAGCGCTACCACTACATTACGTCAGTAACAATTTTTATCATGTTGCCTATACAGTATGGTGTGCTCGTTCGAATAATGTGGTGTGTTTGGGGAAGAGACTTTTTTCCTAAATCTTTTTCTCATCGCCTTCGCCGGCTTTTTCTATAGATACACGTATCAAATGTACTTGGCGAGTATCAGAATACAGTACGCGGAAAATGAAGTTGCCAATCGCAGTGGTTTCGTTACGCTGAGGTAAATGCCCAAACGCCTTCATCAATAAGCCGCCAATAGTGTCGAACTCTTCCTCGTCAAGATCGCTAGAAAAGTATTCATTGAAGTCTTCGATGGGGGTGAGTGCCTTAACGATAAAATCATCATCAGAGATTTTACGGATATGTGCATCATCATGTTCGTCGTCGGTTTCATCGCTGATTTCACCGACAATTTCTTCAAGAATATCTTCGATGGTGATTAAGCCAGAAATGCCGCCGTACTCGTCGATCACTAATGCCATGTGATAGCGGTTTTCACGAAACTCACGCAGTAACACATTTAAGCGTTTGCTTTCAGGGATAATGGCCGCTTGGCGGATAATGGATTCCAGTTCAAAACCATCATGCCCTTTTAGAACCAGCGGCAGTAAGTCTTTAGCGAGTAAAATGCCACGAATATCGTCGAGATTATCACCAATAACAGGAAAGCGTGAGTGACCAGATTCAATGATCTTGGGCAAGAAATCTTCATTCGAGTCATCAATCTTAACCGTAACCATTTGTTTACGGGGAATCATAATCTCCCGGACTTGCTGTCCAGATACCTCAAGCGCACCTTGAATAATTTCTAAGGCTTCTTGATCAAGCAGCTTATTAGCGGCGGCATCTTTGATGATGTTTAATAATTCTTCTTGGGATTGGGGCTCGCCAGAAAAGGTGTTGATGAGTTTATCAAGCCACGATTTGTCGGACTGGCGACTTTGAAGTTCGTCATTCATTAGTATAAATTCGTGATTACGGCCGATTATGGTATGAGAAAAAAGGGTGAAGAGTCAAATTTTTTCTTCTGAGGGTTGCACATAGTCTATATAAGGGCAGGCGATATCGAGTGTTTTCAACACTGCGGTTTCTATTGCTTCCATAAGGGTGGCGTCATTTTCATCTATATGGTCGTAGCCTAATAAATGCAATGTACCGTGGATCACCATATGCGCCCAATGTGCGGCAGCCGTTTTGTGCTGTTCTATTGCTTCTCGTTCGACTACAGGCGCGCAAATAACTAAGTCACCCAGTAGCGGTACGTCGACAAACTCAGGTAGGTCGGCGGCGAAAGAAAGTACATTGGTCGGCTTATCTTTTTGTCGATAATCACGGTTAAGTGTTTGGCTCTCTACTTCATCTACTAAGCGAACACTCAATTCAGCCAGCTGTAGTGATGGCTTCTGCGCAAGTGCACCGCTCATTACATGGGGGTGCCTCAGCGCTGCATTTACCCACAGCGTGAGACTGTCTTGGTTAGGCAAATCGTTTGCAGAAGAAGCTTGCTGTCTATCGACGACGGCATTAATGCTGTCGGGGTTTATGTTCGTGCTTATACTCATGCGGATGTATCGTCGCCAAATTTATCGTAAGCATCCACAATACGCTGAACGAGAGGGTGGCGCACCACATCTTTCGAGGTGAAGTGGGTGAAACTAATGCCGCTGACACCGTTTAGTACATCGCAAGCATGCCTTAACCCTGATTGTTGGCCTCGGGGTAAGTCGATCTGGCTAGGATCACCGTTAATCACTGCCGTAGAACCAAAGCCGATACGGGTGAGAAACATTTTCATTTGTGCACGCGTGGTGTTTTGGCTTTCATCTAAAATAATAAACGCATTATTAAGGGTGCGGCCACGCATATATGCCAGCGGTGCCACTTCGATAATATTGCGCTCGATTAATTTGTCGACGATTTCGAAGCCCATCATTTCATACAAGGCATCAAATAAAGGGCGTAGGTAAGGATCAACTTTTTGTGATAAATCACCAGGTAAAAAGCCCAGCTTTTCTCCTGCTTCTACGGCAGGGCGAACCAGTAAAATACGCTCGACTTCGTCATTCAATAAAGCTTGTACCGCACATGCCACGGCAAGGTAGGTTTTACCTGTGCCTGCAGGGCCGACACCAAAATTAATGTCGTTGGAAAGTACGGCACGCACATAGGATTGCTGATTGAGACCGCGAGGCTTAACCGACATCTTCTTGGTGCGAATAATCATTAAATCTTCGCTGTTGCTGTCTTTGCTGTAAGCCGTAGGAGCACTAATATCGCCACTACTACTCTGGTGAAATTGCTGAATGGTTAAGTGCACGTGATCGGGAGTCACTTCCACACTATTGCGAATGTCATCAAATAAACTGCGAAGAATATGGGTGGCGCAAACAGCCGCTTCTTTATGACCTTCGATAGAGAAACGTTCACCGCGATGCAACACGCGAATAGATAAACGTTGTTCGATTTGTTGAATGTGCTGATCAAACTGACCACATAGCGCGGCAATATCTAGCGCCGTTGCACCTTCTAGCGTGATCATTTTTTGATTGGTTTTTACCGCACTCTGATTGTTTTTCAGGCCGTCTTTACGGTTATCTTTAGAAGTGCCAGCTTGTGAGGCGCCATTGCGCCCATTCGCGTTCTTTGGTGTTTTAGGTGAGGACAAAAGGGGTTAACTCTCCGTTTAATAAAAATAACATTCAGTGAATAGTCAATAGTTTACAGGAAAAGCAAACAACGACTTGGACCGTTTCTGCAAGCCCGTAACAATAGCTGTCAGCTGTCAGCTGT
>JBLHVX010000164.1:0-4382 GCA_047628835.1 Granulosicoccus sp. | reverse complement strand
GATGAGAGGTTGATAAGTTGAGAGCCTCTGTCATTAATGGAGAGAGAAACCGATACTGGAGAAGACCCATAAGCCATTTCATTTATACTCTAATGACATTGTGTGAGTGATCTCACCGCCTGAATAGTTATCCATTTGAAAACTTTAAGGAACGCCCTTAAGGAAGTGATACCTTCATGCAAGCTAACTTTTAGCGTAGATTGATAAAAGTTCACAACACATCTATTGACACACACCTCTTTACAAACACCTCTTTACAAACACCAACTTACAAACATCTATACCGTTTACTAAGGATATAAGATGAAAAGCACTACCGCTAACGACACTTTACAATTTCATAACTTTACCGACGGGCCCGATAAAATCGCCCCGTTTTCTCATGCAGTAGAAGTCAACGGCTGGATTGAAGTGACGGGGCAAATGCCAATGTTACCCTGTCGATAATAGTCGCCCCATGCCCGAAGGTGTTGAAGCGTAAAGTCACCAAGCAATGAGCAATGAGCAACTTACGTAATGTACTTACGAGATTAGGTTTAGGATGGGAACATGTGGTGCGTGCGCGTATTTATCTGACGCATTTTGATCGCGATTACGACGTAATGAATGACACTTACAAAAGCTACTTCCCCGCTGACCGCTTACCGGCTCGCACCTGCGTAGGAACGACAGGGTTAGCTGGCGAAGCCTTAGTAGAAATAGATTTACAGGTATTTATAAGCTAGCACTAGAAAATAAAAAAAGAATGACAGTAAACACTTCGACAAAGTCATCTGGTTTTGATGTGCCAATCAATGATCTGGTTAATATCTCGATTTACTTTTTCATGTGATCAACCAAGAAGCCTATGACTTTATCTCTATATAACCTAGGCATTTCGCTGTAAATATCTTTATGCGCGACGCCCTTCGCGAGCCACAATTGTTTTGGCTCATTTGCCCGCTGATACATTTCTCTAGTTTCTTCCGCTGTTGTATGCGCATCATCATTACCAGAAATTACAAATATTGGGAATCTCAACGACCCAATTTTTTCTATTGGGGACAATTCCGAAATACTAAATCCAAGTCTAGGTTCTAACTGTGCCAATAATATTTCGGCTGGCAGCCAAGACAGGAAACCCAATCTTGCCTTTACACGATTATGTACAGCCCTACTGATATCTGGATAAACAGACTCAATCACTAGAGCATCAATATCTTGTGGCGATGCCAACAAAGTAGAAGCCCCTCCAAGAGATACCCCGATCACACCAACTGGCTCACCTAAATGATGCCTTTTTGCATAATCAATTGATGCTAAAACGTCATATTTTTCTAAATACCCAACTGTAATCCTATCTCCAGTACTTTCACCATGCGCCTGAAAGTCGACTAGAACAACAGAAAAACCGCTATCATATAAAAGCTGAGCTCTTTTAAACATTGATGCTTTTGTAGCCCGAATACCATGAAATAAAACTACCACGCCCTTCTTGATTTTGTGATCTACGTGCCAGCCCGACAACAAAGCCCCAGATTGGCTTTCAATTGTAAAACTTGTTATTGGCAAGTTATTTTCTGGTAGCAAGACCTCTCCACGTACAGGAGAGATCAATCTATCTGCTACTATCCATGATACTAGTAACGCCATAAATAGAGCTACAAGAATCCATAAAAAATACTTTTTCATGCAGGACTCTTTTTACGCATTAAGAGACGCCCTATACATACCTACCCATAAAAGCAATTTTTGGTGGTAAAGCCATCGCCACCATTAATCTCTATTTCTTAACTCGCATATCCAATGCCAAATCTTTAGCCGCCTTCACACTCATCATTTCAATCAGTGTCATGGCATTTGAGCCACCATCAGTGCCGGAGCCTCCACCCATTTGTACTTCAGGCACCCATTTTTGTTTCTCGATAGCCTCTGCAAAACGCCCCATCACTTTCTCGTAGGTTTCAAGTTTTTGCGCTAACGCACCATCCGCTTCGATGACCAAACGTTTGTAGGCTCCGTCACCTTCACCACGCAATATTTGTTCTTGTTTGTACTCTACTGCGGCCAATTTCTTTTGCTCAGCTTCGAGTTTTTGTTGACGTGCGACTTCTACATTTTTTTGGGCCGAGATAACTGCCACTTCTTTTTCTCGTTGCGCGTCTACTACAGCTTGTTCTTTAACAACTTCTTTTTGGTATTTAGCTGTCATTACATTCGCCTTACCCTGTTCTTCCGACGTAATTGCATCTTGTTTAGCGCGTTCCGCGTTAGCAATCGCAGTAATAATCGCCATCGTTGCTTCACGTTTTGTAGCTATTTGCTGCAAGGTTTTCGGCTCGAAGTCCCAGTCGGTTATCTGAAAACCATTGACATCAATGCCATAGTCAGCAAGATCACTATCCAAATGTACTGGCAAACCATCATCTCCGTAACTAATAACCGGAACATTTTTAGTCACTTCCTTACCAGTGCTTTCGTCTACCGTGGAGATTTTCTCGAGTCGAGTTTGAAATTTACCTTTGGATATTTGTTGGCTCGACCATTGCGTATAAATACTTCGCTTCTCGGCGTATGCCTCCTCAGAACTCATTAGACCTGCGGTAAGATTCATACCTTCTTCGGTGACCGATTTGATTAGTTTTTGTGACACTCCCCGATTAGATCGGAACGCTTTGTGAAGATGTAACATAGTGGTTTCGTCACCGGGAAGTGTAAAACGCGCTTTGCCGTAGACAGAGCCGGTACCACCGTCTTGGTAGCGCACCGAGATACCATCTTGACTGATCGATGAATCATAGCTCCCCGAGCTTTTGTCGTAGTCAAACGTAATTACATCGTTATAAATCTCGGTATTGCCAAACCATTGTGGATAAATACCGGGGGTAAACTTTACATATAGCTTGCCTGTAGGATACTGCACCACAGTTCTGTGCCCAGCATTATTAATACCGAACGCCATAAAAACAACAACCAAAGCCCCTAAGAACAAGACTCCTGACACAATTAGCTTAGCGGGTATTTTATTCATTATTTCCTTCCTTTTTATTGTTGATGTTTTTATTGCTGCTGCCTTCTGACTTTAGCCCGTCCATTTCGGTACGAACATTTTCCTGACGTACTTTTTCTTCAGCGATTTCCAACTCAATATCGGCTAAATCACCTTCAATAAAAGTATCACGTAATTCTTCTTCTTTTTTATCTCGAGTGAAATACTTCCTCAATTCACGCACAAACAAAACCAACAAAAAGACCAGCGTAAGTAAGATGAACAATCTGACCATTTGACATACCTCCCTAATAAAATTAATGCCCGTGAATTCAAATTTTTAAAAACTGAATCTCTGGAAATTTTAAATGTAATTCCGTCATTAATATTTAGTGTTCCCGAGAAACACTGTCTTTCCTCGTACATAAGATGCATTAAACGTCAATTTAACACACTTAAACCAATCAACTCAACGCGTTAAAACGCGCCTTAAGTATATACATTTATAGAACTATTTTTTGATGACAAAATCATCATCACCATTAACGGCCTTGCTTTATAAACTAAATCACTTTCATTAGCGATTCAACTACATAGCCCATATTACAGTCACTTAAGCCTGCCACACTGATGCGGCTGGAGTTGACCATATAAATACTGTGTTGTTGTTTTAATGTTAGGACTTGCTCTGGGTTGATGCCGAGGAAGGAGAACATGCCTTTTTCGTGCTGAATATAATCAAAACGTGAGCCTGCACCGGCAGTCTGCAATTGATTCACTAAACTAACGCGTAAGCCAGCGATACGTTCTCGCATGGTGGTGAGTTCTGTTTGCCATTGCTGTGTTAATGCAGCATCGTGCAAAATAATATCGACTAATGCGGCACCGTGATTAGGCGGCATAGAATAAATGCCACGTGCAATACTTAATAGCTGGCCGTAACTAATGTGTGCCGCAGCGGTGCTGTTGGCAATGACAACTACTTCACCAACGCGCTCGCGATACAGGCCAAAGTTTTTAGAGCATGAGCTGGCGATAATCATTTCGGGGCAATGTTCTGCTAGATAACGCATTCCCCAAGCATCTTGCTCTAAGCCATCACCTAAACCTTGGTAAGCCACATCGACAAAAGGCATTGCGCCTTTTTCATTTAACAAGGCCGCTACTGTGCGCCATTGCTCTTGGGTTAAATCGGCTCCCGATGGATTATGGCAACAACCGTGAAGCAAGACGACATCTCCCGCGGCTATCTGTTGTAAGCCTTCCATCATGGCGTCAAAGTCAATACCGTGGGTGGCGTTATCGTAATAAGGATATTCACGCAACTGTAAACCACAACTACCAAGCAAAGGTATATGGTTAGCCCATGTCGGGGTGGATATCCAAACGGTTGCGGGCGCGTGCTTGTCTTGAT
>JBLHVX010000163.1:0-4384 GCA_047628835.1 Granulosicoccus sp. | reverse complement strand
TCAAGTCACATGCGCCAGTTCGAAAAACGTGATCCATTGTTAGTCCTTGCCACACCTGGCCCAACACATCGACACTCGTGTGAAAATCTTCAATATTAGACGCTAATGACACTGCATTAATGGCACCAGCAGAGGTGCCAGAGATAATAGAGAACGGGTTGCTCTGCGGGGGAAGTAAGTCTTTTAACGCTAACAATACGCCAACTTGGTATGCCGCTCGCGCACCGCCGCCAGATAACACCAAGGCATTGTGATTCTGCATAACGTTTACCACCTATTCCCATTTACTTTTATTATCCTAAATACCGCAGTTGAATTGTTGCGACAGGGTTTTTGCTCCTCGGCAACTGCTCCTGCGTTGCTCTACTAAGTTACATCCATGTAACGATGCTAAACCTGCATACATTACATCCGTGTAAATAAGGGTGGCTAAGATGCAGAATATAAAGTAATTTTTTGTTTTTTTCGGCTTGTCGTAACCATCCTACGTGTGTAGCCTAAAAAAGTGAAAAACGCTTTAGATTCTGCATCTTAGACAGTCACAGTAGATTCAACTGCGGTATTTAGGATTATTAACCTTAAACCGTTAATAACAGTATAGACAACTAAGGCGCTTTGAGTGTGAAGAAACCAGCGTTAATCCATAAGGCATTAAAGGGTTATTGCTGCCATATTAAGTTTCAGGGCGTAACTCACGGCGTAATATCTTTCCTACTGAGGATTTAGGAAGTTCATTTCTATATTCATAATGGCGCGGCACCTTATAAGGCGTGAGTGATTTTTTACAAAACGCTTTTATACTTTGATCATCCAAGTCACTGCCTTCCGCTAAGACCAAAAAGGCTTTTACTGCTTCTCCTGTTTCTCTATCTGGAATCGAAATCACCGCCGCTTCAATAATATCTTTATGTGACAACAGTATTTTCTCAACTTCGTTGGGATAAACATTAAAACCCGACACAATAATCATGTCCTTTTTACGATCGACAATCCGAATAAAACCATCCTCTTGAATCACCGCTATATCGCCTGTTTTAAACCAACCTTCGCTATCAATGACCTCTGCCGTGGCTACTACTTGATTCCAATAACCCAACATCACTTGTGGGCCACGCACACACAGCTCGCCTGAATCACCCGAGACGATAGTTCCACCTGACTCATCAATGACTTTACATTCAGTATCAGGCAAGGGTAAACCGATGCTACCCAGCTGGAAGTTTTCTGGGGTATTGGCAGAAATAACCGGTGATGTTTCGGTCAAACCATAACCCTCTAACACAGTAGTACCGGTGACTTCTTTCCAACGAATAGCCGTATCGTCTGCTAATGCCATGCCACCAGAAGTAGTTATTTTTAGTTTGGAAAAACTTAACGATGGAAAACGAGCATGATTTAGCAACGCAATAAATAGTGTGTTCAGTCCGACCATACCCGTTAATTTTGACGACTCAAATACTTTAACTAGGCTATTAAGGTCACGAGGGTTGGGGACTAATACACTATGACAACCAATAGAAACCAACACCATACAATGTAGTGTGAAACCATAAATATGGTACAGCGGTAGCGGAGCAGCGAAAACTTCTTCTGTAGGCACCAGAACACTTTCCCAATGCTTGAGCACTTGGGTTTTGTTCGACAATAAATTGTTATGTGTCAGCATAGCCCCTTTAGCAATACCTGTGGTTCCACCGGTATATTGAAGAAAGGCAACACTTGACGGGTTAAGATCAACAGGCGAAAAAATATCCCTTTTACCCAAAGACAACGATTTTAGAAAACTGATTTCGGAAGGAAAGTGACAATTTGGCACCTGTTTCTTTATATATTTAACCACTCCGTTAATAATTTGGCGTTTTGGAAAGCGATGCAAGTCACCTATTTCCGTCACAATCACATGCTGAATGTCAGTTTGATCAATAATTTCTTCGACTGCTTTCGCCACATTTGCCAATACCACCAACACTTTAGCATCCGAATCATTCAATTGATGGCGCAACTCTGTACCTGTATACAAAGGGTTGGTATTGACGATAACCACACCTGCACGTAAGGCACCAAACAATACTACTGGGTACTGCAATGTATTCGGTAATTGAACCGCCATTCGGTCGCCTGGCGCTAAGGTAGTATGATGCTGTAAATAAACGGCAAACTGGTGACTTAACCGATCAAGCTCACCGTACGTCATTGACCGACCTAAACAAGAAAAGGCCGTGAGTGCTGGAAAGTGATCACAGGCTTCATTGAACATATCGACAATAGATTGGTGGGGTTGCATATGATATATCGCCTTTTAATTTACCTTTTTATACTTATTTCATTATTCCAATGACCGTTGACACGCTGTATATTGACAGCAAAATCGCATAAACAAAGTATAGTTTATCGTATTGTTTTTGCTTCGTTTAATGAAGCCTTATTATTAGAGCAAATATTGTACGCAAGGCCAGCCTGTAAAACACAAGCTCTATGTCTTAAGCATAGCAAGACGAAATACCTAGTTCGTGTTGCCACTCACAACGAATGTTAAGCGTAGAGTCGTTAGGTGAATGCACTTCGTCACCGCTCTCCCAACTAAAGGTATGGACACCTGACACTTCAGTTTCTAAATGAACCACCACCTTATTCCAATACATTTTTTTTAGTAATTGCTCAAATTCACTTATCCACACACTCCATTCGTATTCCACTCCACGATAAACTTTACCAAAATGAATAATGGTAGAACTGGGCTGCTCATCATAATTATGTATGGCTGGGATGGAAAAATATTCTTGATTTAGTAAAGAACAGCAATCCATAGAGGGCAAGCCTTTGACCGCTTGACGATTTTCCGCATGACGCAAATAATTTTGCCGTTCGTTATCAGCGCTATTATTTTTAATATAGCCGTAAACAGTAGATTCATCACTCATTAGTTTATTAGACCTTTATTATTAAACACTTTTATTAGGTACTTTTATTAGGTACTTTTTTTAGGAATATGCTGAGTGTTTTTTATTGGGTACTATCAAAATGGCCAGAGACTAAAACCGCTACTTTTTTTAAGTCGCGCTTCACATGTTTGTAGCTGTTTACTATATGTTGATTTTCTAGAGGCCACTTTTTTTGCCACTTTTTTTAGCCAATCTTTTTTATTATAGCTTTTCTTCTTAAAACCTCCATGCCCTTCATGGTAGGCCAAATAAAGACTGTAAGCGTTACTTAAGCTAACACCGTTAATTTCTTTTGTTTTTGCATTATACCAACCAATAAAATCCATCGCGTCTTGAAAATCATCTCTATCTGCATCCCAACGCCCCGAATCCTTTTCATACCACTTCCATGTGGAAGTTTGTGCTTGAGGATACCCATAGGCACTACTTTTTCTTGGTCCAGGGATAAATCCAAAAATTTTATCTCGCGGTGGTTTTGCCGTCGCCTTAAAACGTGATTCTTGATGCATAAACGCCATCATCAATGGGATTGATGAACCCCAGCGTTTTTCTGATTTTTTAGCAGCATCATACCAACCCGTTTTTTCATCGAAAATACTACAAATATTATTAACTTGTCGTGGAGGTGACGTCGCACATGCTGACAATATCAACGTCGCTAGCAAGATAAATAACCTCTTTGATATTAATGACAAAGAGGCTGTGGTATTTCTATTTATATCACTATTCATATCACTATTCCATGCTGCTCTAACAATGCGATAAGTACTTTTTCTTCGAGTATATCAACATTTAACGTTTGTGCTTTCGTTAATTTTGAACCTGCGTTAGCACCCGCAACAAGATAGTCTGTTTTTTTCGATACACTGCCTGTCACTGTTGCACCTAACTGCTGTAAATATGCCTTCGCTTCATCACGGGTTAACTGCTCTAATGTACCGGTTAATACGTAAGTTGTGTTTAGCAAAGGCAAACTATTGTGTTGCAGATCAATCACCGGCCAATGAATACCTTTTTGCTGTAACGCTGCTATCATTTCTTGATTCCGCTGCTCAGACAAGAAAGCCACTATAAACATCGCCACAATAGGACCAACATCGTTAACTCGCTGTAATCGTGCCTCATCGGCTTGCAATAATCCAGGGAGATCAGCAAAGTGTTGCGCCAAATTGCGGGCCGTCGCCTCGCCTACTTCACGAATACCTAGTGCATAAATAAAGCGGGCAAAGGTCGTCGATTTTGACTTGTTTAGTGCCACAACAACATTATTCGCCGACTTGTCACCCATGCGTTCCATGGCCGACAAGGCTTCTATACGCAAGTCATACAGGTCAGCAACCGATGTGATATGACCTGTCTCTACCAATTGCTCTACTAATTTATCACCCAAGCCATCTACATCTAAAGCTTTACGTGATACAAAATGTTTAATCGCTTCTTTG
>JBLHVX010000162.1:0-4497 GCA_047628835.1 Granulosicoccus sp. | reverse complement strand
CCTCTTCATTAAAAAGAGAGTTGGTAGAAGGCTTAGATATATTGATTGTACGGGAGCTAACCGGCGGCATTTATTTTGGTGAGCCGCGTGGTGTGCGTGTGTTAGAAAATGGTGAACGCCAAGGCTATAACACATTAGTTTATAAAGAAAGTGAGATAAAGCGCATTGGTCGTAACGCATTTGAAGCTGCGCAAAAACGTGGCAAACGTTTATGTTCGGTTGATAAAGCAAACGTGCTTGAGGTGTCAGGCTTATGGCGGGAGGTGATAGAGAGCTTAGCGGCGGATTATCCCGATGTAGAGCTATCCCATATGTATGTTGATAACGCGGCTATGCAATTAGTTCGCGCGCCAAAGCAATTCGATGTTCTGGTTACGGGTAATTTGTTTGGTGATATCTTATCGGATTGTGCCGCAATGTTAACCGGCTCAATTGGTATGCTGCCATCCGCCTCGTTAAATGCTGATGGTTTGGGAATGTATGAGCCCGTGCATGGTTCTGCGCCTGATATTGCTAATCAAGGCATTGCTAACCCACTAGCCACAATTTTGTCATTAGAGATGTTATTGCGCTATTCATTAGGTATGCCAGATGCGGCAGACGCTATCGCTAAAGCAGTAGGGGATGTATTGGATCAGGGCTTACGTACTGCCGACATTCTTCCACAAGGAATGCCTGACGGGATGACAAAAGTGACTACCTCAGAAATGGGTGATGCAGTACTGAAAGCCTTGGGTTAGGCTCTGTTCAGGAGATCTCATTAGCTTATGTATTTTGGTCCGTAATATACATGTCAGCCACTCCTGTGGGTGGCTTGGCAAAACGTCTATACACCCACTGGTACTGTGCCGGCGCCAATAAAATACTTTTCTCTATCGCTTTATTGAGTGCCGTTGCGGCAGCAACACTGTCGTTTGTATTTACGCCCTCTATTGGGGCAAAGTGCAAATCAAAACCTTCGCCTTTTGGTAATCGTATTGCAGTCGCAATAATGACTTCGGATTGATTATATTTCACTAAATTGTGGGTAAGCTTACCTGTCAGCGCAGGATGACCAAAAAAGGGGGCGTGAACGCCTGCATTTTCAGAGGGGAGGTGATCAGATAAAACCACAACGACCTTATTCTTTTTTAGTGCTTTTAATGCTTTTCTCACACCGCTGCTGTCTGCGGTAAATAAGTCGGTGCCTACACGGCCGCGGCTATCAAAGATAATTTTTTCGAATACAGGCGATTTTATCGGGCGATACATGGCACCAGTAGGGTAGCGTTGAGGTACGTAAAAGTTAATCATTTCCCAATTGCCATGGTGGGGAATCACCAGAACAACGCCTCGACCTTTCGCATAAGCAGCCTCTAATACTTCTGGATTGCGCGCCTTCACTTTATGGGCTAAATAATCGGGATGCCTAAACCAGACATAAGGTGACTCCAAAAGCCATTTCCCTGTTTCCATTGCGGTTTGTTTTAATCGTTCTTGATGTTGCTCCATTGTCTCGTTAGGGAAACAAGCTCTAAAGTTAGTGAGTGCGATATGCTGGCGTTTTTTGTTGTACTTGATTAATAATAGGCCTAGATAGCTTCCCATCGTTTGCGCCCATGCAAGTGGTAGAAAGGCAAAAGGCGTGATTAAGCAGCGAATCAAGAAGCATTGTAATGAGTGCATAAGCGGTTGGTATATCACTAACGATTAAGAAAATTCTAAATTAGCTGGATATGTTAACACAAAAGCTAATAATACTTGATTAAGTGCTTGGTTTTTAAGCCTTTTGGTTTGTTATCCTTTTGTTCTGCGGTAAACTAAGTGGCATAGGCTGTGCTTACATTCTAAACACGATTTTATGTCTTAAAGTAGGCTTTGCTGAGCGATTTTTAGCTGACTAGTCCATTGTTAAGTGAGTTCTTAAGTTTAGCTGTTAATTCAATTGTTAATTTCATCGAGAGTAATGGTAATGAAAGTAGGTTTTGTAGGTTGGCGTGGCATGGTGGGTTCCGTATTAATGGGGCGCATGATAGAAGAAAATGATTTCGCAGGTATTGACCCTGTTTTCTTTACGACCTCAAATGTGGGTGGTCAAGGCCCAGTCATCGGCAAAACCATTGAAACCTTAAAAGATGCAAAAGATATTGCCGAACTTGCGAAGATGGATGTAGTCATTTCCTGTCAGGGTGGTGATTACACCAAAGCGGTATTTACTCCGTTACGTGAGTCAGGCTGGAACGGTTATTGGATTGATGCTGCATCGTCACTGCGTATGGAAGACGATGCGGTCATCGTACTCGATCCTGTTAACTCATCAGTGATTCATGATGCATTAGATAATGGCACAAAGAATTTCATTGGCGGTAACTGCACCGTGAGTCTTATGTTAATGGCGATTGGAGGTTTGATTAATGCCGGCCATGTGGAATGGATTTCTGCCATGACATACCAAGCTGCTAGCGGCGGCGGTGCTCGTCATATGCGTGAACTGATTTCACAAATGGGAGAACTGCGTGATTCTGTTGCGGATGAACTTTCTGATCCTGCTTCTGCTATTCTCGAGATCGACAAAAAAATTGCCGATAAAATGCGTGATGGTAGCTTGTCTCAAGATAATTTCGGCGTGCCTTTGGCGGGTAGCGTGATTCCTTATATCGACAGTGAGCTGGACAATGGCCAAAGCCGAGAAGAATGGAAAGCCGATGCAGAAACTAATAAAATTGTTAGTGGCTCATATGAATCAGATGTTATTGGCTTAATACCTAATATTCCCGTTGATGGTATTTGTGTGCGTGTTGGTGCAATGCGCTGTCACAGCCAAGCGTTAACGATTAAATTGAAAAAAGATTTGCCCATGGCGGAAATTGAGTCGTTGCTTGCCAATGCGAATGATTGGGTGAAAGTGATTCCAAACCATAAAGAAGAAAGTCTGGCAGAGCTAACGCCTACCGCAGTGACCGGTACATTATCTGTTCCTATTGGGCGGTTACGTAAAATGCATATGGGCCCAGAGTATCTGAGTGCATTTACCGTAGGCGATCAGTTGCTGTGGGGGGCTGCCGAACCATTACGTAGAATGTTACAGATTTTGCTTAAGCGTTAATTATATTTAATCGCTGATTGGTGTCCGTCCATAAATGGATCGTCGCGAGGGGAAATTAAAATGGTTAGGTTTGTGCTGCTAGATGCAGGCGTTTGCTTATTACAAACAACTACATCTAGTGATGCAAAGATGGCCGTTTTGTTTTTTCCGCAGCAGAGCCCTATTTATGGATAGGCACTAACTTAGTACACAGTAAAAAGAAGTACTACACTCAATGTGTAGTTATCATCAGTTAATGAGTGAAATTATGGATGCAGTAAATGTAGCAATTGTTGGAGCAACGGGTGCCGTAGGCGAGGTTGTTGTTGAACTATTAGGTAAAAGTACTTTGCCTGTTGAAAAGCTATACCTTTTGGCTAGTGATAGAACAGCTGGAACCGGCTTGATGTTTCGCAATAAATCAGTGCTGGTTAATTTGTTGGATACGTTTGATTTTTCTCAAGCACATATTGTCATCTTTGTAGCAACCGATGCAGTATCTCTTGAATATGTACCTAAAGCTCAAACTGCAGGCTGTTTGGTGATTGATAATAGCCAAGCATTTACTCGCTCTGCCGGTGAAGCACCGCTCGTTATTCCAGGTGTAAACAGCGAGCAGTTAACTGCCGCTAATAAACCATCATTGGTGATTAACCCTGATAGCTCAGTCGTAAGTTTGTGGACGGTATTGAAGCCAATATACGACGCAGTAGGGATCCAACGAATTAATGTCAGTACTTATGATTCTGTTTCACGTCTAGGAAAAAAAGCAACGCATGAGCTAGCGACTCAAACCGCAAGCTTATTAAATGCTCAAGGCGCTGAACCCAAATTCTATTCTCAACAAATAGCCTTCAATGTACTCCCGAATGTAGGAGAGCTAGATGAAAACGGTCATTCTGACGTTGAACGTCGCATTGTTGAGCAAAGTCAGAAAATTGTTAACGACCCGCATTTACAAGTCAATGCTACGTGTATTCAGGTGCCAGTGTTCTATGCCGACGGCATGTCGGTCAACATAGAAACAGGCGACCCTATTGATGCTAAAGATGTACGGGATTTGTTGGAAAAAGAAAGTGAAATCAATGTGTTAGATAATCCAGCGGAAGAAGCTTTCGCTACTCCGGTGACCTCTGCTGCTGGCAAAGATAGCATCTTTGTTAGTCGCATCCGTAATGATATGGGTCATCAGAGAGGTATTAATCTGTGGATTGTTGCTGATAACGTGAGGAGAGGCGCAGCATTAAATACGATACTTATTGCGCAGGAGTTGAAAAAAAGCTATTTATAATGAATACTTAGCAGCGATAGTGAAAGTTTATTCGAGATTTCTCTACATGCAATACACGACTAATAATGATTGATAGCCCATTTAGACTATCATCTTTAAATAAAAATATAAAATATGAGACCTTTGCACGGATAGAGATTTT
>JBLHVX010000161.1:0-4500 GCA_047628835.1 Granulosicoccus sp. | reverse complement strand
TCGATACCTGCTGAAGCGCATACGCACTGGGCGCGGAATTTTCATCGGAGTTTATTGCACTCAAGCCTCTCGATGATAAATAAGCATTTACCTTTTTGATGACGGCGTTTTTTGGTAACGGTCGCGCGTCTGACTGAATCGCTAGCGCATCAACAGACCCAATAATAAAATTATATTTTTCTTCTCGCTGAATGCATCTAGCACTCTCAGAACCATTAGATACCGACGCAAACAAAGACATGATATTGACGTTGATCCCCGTCACCCCATCGAACAAGGCCGCATCATACTTTGGCGCTAACTGTGTAGTACATCCAGATACCGTTAACGCAACAAAAACAACCAAGGATAATAGTTTTAGATTAGGCAACATTATAAACACTCCAGATGAAAGTATTAACTATTATTGAGATGACATTTTTGGCCAACAACAAAATCATTTGTTTCAACTGCGCTATAATTGTCCGCAATTATCACCCATTATTTTTAATTGGCGCTATTTATGCCCCTACACCCACAAGCAACAATATTTCTTAACATCGTTAATAATATGCAACGCACGCCACTGCATGAATTAGGCGCTACCAAGGCGCGCGAGGTCTACGCTGAACGGCCTGACAATTTAGCGCCAACTTGGGTTTCCGTATTTGCGGTAGAAGATCGCATTATTGAACAGAACTCGTTATCGATTCCTATACGCGTATACACTCCACATGATTCGGAAGCGAAGCTCCCCGTATTTATTTTTTATCATGGGGGCGGCATGGTGATTGGCAGCATAGCGGGTTACGACACACTATGTCGTCAACTATGCATGCAATCGAGCTGCATTGTTATTTCTGTCGACTATCGTTTAGCACCCGAACATAAATTTCCTGCCGCCGTAGAGGATGCTTATGCTGCATTTGAATGGATCGCAAAAAATGCTCTAGAACTTAACGGTGACAAACATCGCATTGCCATAGGCGGTGATAGTGCAGGAGGTAATCTCGCTGCTGCCGTCACTTTGCTGGCAAAAGAAAGCAACAATCAATCCATTCTACGCTCTATTCAATGCCAGATTCTCATCTATCCGGCAACAGCACCTTACGCCAATAGCGAGTCACATCACCGTTATGCAAAAGGCTATTTTTTAGAACGTGATACCGTATTGTGGTTTCATGACAGCTATTTACGATCGGATGAAGATAGAAAAGATTTTCGCTACGCTCCTCTCATTGCAGAAAATTTAACTGGCCTGCCTCCAGCGCTAGTCATTGTTGCTAAATACGATACACTGCGTGACGAAAGCGTGGCTTACGCGAATCGTCTAACACGCAGCGGTGTCGACACAACATTAGTCGAATACGATGGCATGTTTCACCCGTTTGTATCACTCGCCGGAGTATTAGATGATGGAAAAGCAGCTATTATCGAAATCTCTAACATGCTAAAAAGACAGTTAGTGAAAACCGTATAGAACCAGAGCAATATTACATTTAACAAACTTAAGCGTATTCTTTTAAATATTCAACACTTTATTATTTTAATAAATATTTCGCGTGATAGCGCATATGCTCTTGAATAAAACTCGCTATAAAAAAATAACTGTGATCATAGCCTGGCTGCAGGCGCAAGGTCAGTGGGTATTGGTGTTTATCGCACACTGCCTGCAAGTCAGCAGGCTGCAACTGTTCTTCTAAAAATGTATCTGCATCACCTTGATCAACGAACAATGGGATTTTTTTCTTTGACCGCTCCTTTGTTTGCTCTATCAACAAGCACGTATCATATTGTTGCCACTGCGCTTGATCATCACCTAAATACTGACTAAATACTTTTTCGCCCCATGGCGAATTAACTGGATGACAAATCGGTGCGAATGCCGATACCGATTGATATTGCTCAGGATGCTTAAGTGCAATCGTCAGCGCGCCATGCCCACCCATAGAGTGTCCACTAATACTGCACTTATCGCTTACCCGAAAATGTGTCTGGATGATCCCTGGCAATTCTTTCTGTACATAATCGTACATGCGGTAATGCTGAGCCCAAGGCGCCTGCGTTGCATTCAGATAAAACCCTGCACCAGAACCAAAGTCATAGCTTTCATGCTCGCCGGGTAAGTCTGTGCCTCGCGGGCTGGTATCAGGGCAAACAATTGCAATACCCAATTCAGCAGCAATGTGCTGTGCGCCTGCTTTTTGCATAAAATTTTCATCGGTACAGGTTAACCCTGACAACCAATAGAGCACTGGCACCGCCTGCCGTTCCGACTGCGGAGGCAAATAAATAGCAAACGTCATTTGCGTATGGGTTGATGCACTTTGATGCTGATAACGCTCGATATAGCCGCCAAAGCTACGTGTTCTGGATAAAAGCTTTATTGATAGACGCTCCATTGCTCTCGCTGACATTTTTTCTTCTACCTGCTCGCCTACTTTCTCCACCATTCGTCCCTCCTTAGAAAATCACGACCGAACGAATACTTTTACCTTCGTGCATTAAGTCGAAGGCGGTATTAATATCCTCCAACGGCATTGTATGCGTCACCATTGGATCAATTTTAATCGCCCCCTGCATGTATTGCTCAACGTAACCTGGCAGCTGCGTCCGGCCTTTTACACCACCGAACGCTGACCCCTTCCATGTGCGGCCAGTCACTAGCTGAAAAGGACGAGTAGCAATTTCTTGTCCTGCACCTGCCACGCCAATGATCACCGATTCCCCCCAGCCTTTATGACAACACTCTAACGCTGAGCGCATTACATCAACGTTACCGATACATTCAAATGAGTAATCGACACCACCATCGGTTAGGTCCACGATGACATCTTGAATAGACACATCATAATCTTTTGGATTCACGCAGTCGGTAGCGCCGAGCATTTTAGCCATTTCAAACTTATCCGTATTAACATCAATACAGATAATTCGATCCGCCTTCGCCATCACCGCACCCTGTACTACGCTAAGGCCAATGCCCCCCATACCAAAGACCGCTACAGTTGAACCCGCTTCGACTTTGGCCGTATTCAGTACCGCACCAATACCCGTGGTAATGCCACAGCCGAGCAAACAAACTTTGTCGAGCGGCGCTTGCTTATTAATTTTTGCGACGGCAATTTCGGGCACCACGGTATATTCCGCAAATGTCGATGTGCCCATATAATGAAAAATAGGCTGGCCGTTTTGCGAAAAACGTGAGGTGCCATCGGGCATTAACCCCTGACCTTGAGTACTACGAATGGCCTGGCAAAGGTTAGTTTTACCCGATAAGCAAAACTTACACTGTCCGCACTCAGGCGTATAGAGGGGTATAACATGGTCACCCACTGCCAGTGACGTCACACCTTCACCCAACTCTTCTACAACCGCGCCGCCTTCATGACCCAACACAGAAGGAAAAAGGCCTTCGGGGTCAGCACCAGAAAGCGTATACGCATCAGTATGGCAAACACCTGTCGCCACCATTCGCAAGAGCACTTCCCCCGCTTTAGGCCCTGACACATCGATATCCTCAATGCTTAATGGCTTACCTGCTTGCCAAGCAACAGCGGCGCGTATTTTCATAGTCAGACTCTCGTGTAGTAAAATTTAAGTAGCTATCTAATACTCGTCTACTCACTAAATAACCGTCAATCAGTAGCTGTACTGTAAAAAAACATCATCTTTTAACGATCAACGATGCATAAAAATATGGTAAGCGATAGGGAAAGTGTATCAAGTTTGCCCATACCAAACCATATGCGGGCAATGTTCCGCAGACATAAATCTTAACAGCTATATCTTGCTTGAATTCGACCAACATTACATTACACTATTATGTATCATTATTAAGTAGTACTGTACGCAACACTGAGCCTACACCACGCAGCAGCTGACAATAATAAACAGGCATTAATCATGACCGAAAAAACACCTCTACAGCCTGCCATTGATATTAATAAAGTCAAAAAAAAGTTATTACAGCAGAAAACTGAAATTATACGCCTAGAAAACGAAGTGACGCGTTTACAGGAGGAGATCGCCCAGAACCAAACCGAGCAACATCGCATTATGAGCGAGTCACAATTAGCGGCCGATGATTCTGAATTAGCACGAAGTTTTAATCAAAAAAACTATGCGCCAATCATACAAGCGTTATTTGAAAAACCATCTAAACAGTTACGCAACGGTGCTTTTGTCATTATTCTATTTTTCGTGGCAGCAGCACTCGCAGCAGGATACTTCTCTTCGGGTTACTTAACTTACACGCATAACATTATTATCGACGAAAAATTAGACGTATTACAGGATCAATTTACTAGGCTAATAAAGCAACAGCAACTGCAGCAAGAAGTCGTCAATAAAAATCTGGCTCTCGCAGAACTAGAAAGAGAAGCTTTTCTTATCTCAAACGCTAGCGTATCTGCCTCGGCGACATCAGCACCGGCCATCGCTGAAAATACTAACATCCAAAGAAAAAATCGTATAGCAGAACAGGCTGACGCTATTTTTCGCCATGTCCGCACAGTGGAA
>JBLHVX010000160.1:0-4533 GCA_047628835.1 Granulosicoccus sp. | reverse complement strand
GAACAGTTACGGACGGTGCTGAGTAGTTACATTATTTTTTGGTGGACTGCTTTTAGAAAAATTGCTTTAAGCAACTATTCCTAATAATATCAATACTTTAACAAAACATGCAATGATTAATATTTACCCCGTTAATCAGATACAAAAAAGGCTGCATAAATGCAGCCTTTTTTATTCAATCAATTAAAGTAGATAACTACTTATCTTGACCTTTCATTTGCGCTTTAATCAAGTCGCCTAGTGTCGCAGGAGCAGCAGTTTCTGCTGTTTTTGCACTATGCTGCTTAATAGCTGCTTTTTCTTCAGCTGCATCTTTTGCTTTAATAGACAAAGCGATTGAACGGTTTTTACTATCTACATTAGTAATGACCACTTCAACTTCTTCAGCTACTGACAATACAGTAGAAGCATCTTCTACTTTCTCGCGACTAAGCTCAGATACTTTTAAGTAACCCTCAACTTCATCAGCCAAAGTAATAACTGCGCCTTTAGCGTCTACTTCTTTAACCACACCTTTAACGATAGCGCCTTTAGTGTTTGATTCAGCATAAGCAGAGAAGTTATCTTCTTCCAACTGCTTAATACCTAAAGAAATACGTTCGCGTTCAGGATCTACAGCCAAGATAACTGTTTCTATATCATCACCTTTTTTGTAGCTACGAACTGCATCTTCACCGCTATCTGTCCAAGAAATATCAGACAAGTGAACCAAGCCATCAATACCGCCGTCAAGACCAAGGAAGATACCGAAATCAGTAATTGATTTGATCTTACCTGAGATTTTGTCACCTTTCTGGAAGCGTGAACCAAATGCATCCCATGGGTTTTCTTGACACTGTTTGATGCCTAGAGAAATACGACGACGACCTTCATCAATTTCTAGCACCATCACTTCAACTTCATCACCTAAATCGACTACTTTCGATGGGTGAATATTTTTGTTTGTCCAATCCATCTCAGATACGTGAACTAGACCTTCAACACCTTCTTCGATCTCAGCAAAACAGCCGTAATCGGTAAGGTTAGTCACAACTGCTTTCGCTTTAGCGCCAACAGGGTAACGGTTAGTAATTTCTACCCATGGATCTTCACCTAATTGCTTAAGGCCTAGAGATACACGGTTTCGTTCACGATCAAATTTCAATACGCGTACGTCAATTTCGTCACCAACATTAACAATTTCGCTCGGATGCTTGATACGCTTCCACGCCATATCGGTGATATGTAGAAGACCATCAACACCACCAAGATCAACAAATGCGCCGTAATCAGTAAGGTTCTTAACGATACCTTTCGCTTTAGCACCCTCTTCTAGAGTCGCTAGCAATTCTTCACGCTCTGCTGAGTTAGCTGTCTCCATAACTGCACGGCGCGAAACAACCACGTTGTTACGCTTCTGATCTAACTTGATTACTTTAAATTCTAGCTCTTTACCTTCTAGGTGTAATGTATCGCGTACTGGACGCACATCAACCAATGAACCTGGTAAGAACGCGCGAATACCCGCAACGTCAACAGTGAAACCACCCTTAACCTTACCGTTAATCACACCAGTTATTACTTCTTCTGCAGCATGAGCAGATTCTAGTACTTTCCACGCTTCAGCACGTTTGGCTTTTTCACGAGAAAGTTTTGTTTCACCAAAGCCATCTTCAACAGATTCTAGTGCTACGTGAACTTCGTCGCCGATCGCTAGAGTCACTTCACCGTTTTCATCAGCGAATTCTTCAGCGGGGATAACGCCTTCAGACTTAAGACCCGCGTGAACGGTAACCCAGTCGCGGTCAATATCAATAACAACGCCAACAACAATAGAGCCAGGCACCATATCGACGGTTTTTAAACTTTCTTCAAAGAGATCTGCGAAATTTTCGCTCATGAGGGGAAACCTATAAATAAATAGTACATATCCTTAAATAGCCGACATTACGCATGAATGAAATGGTAGTGCGTACTATAAAGATCTGCTTACCGAGCGGTTCAGGCGCACGGACCAATGAATAAATAAACGCAACAACTCTCCCTGACGAGTGATGAGTCATTAGCGTCTTATTTTTTGCGTAAAAAGTTGATCTTATTATCGAAAACTTTGTTATGTGACGTTCTATAAAAACAAAGAAATACAACTTAATTTACGCGCTTTTTCACCAATAATAATATCGCTTCCAACACATCATCAATAGACATTGCTGTGCTATCGATTAGCTCTGCGTCATCTGCGGGCTTTAATGGTGATGCTGAACGTTCTGTGTCACGCTTATCACGTGCTTTTATGTCATCCAGCAGGTCGCGGAGATTAGCAGATTCTCCCCTCCCAATCAACTGCTTATGGCGCCTTTCTGCGCGCTCTTCTGCGCTTGCGGTCAAAAACACTTTTACCACCGCTTGCGGGAATACGGTGGTTCCCATATCACGCCCATCGGCCACTAAACCTGGCAGTTGCCGGAAGTTTCTCTGTCTCTCTAAAAGCGCTTCACGCACCGGGGTATGAGCAGCGACAATAGAGGCACCCATGCCGGCAGACTCTTTACGGATATCAGCGGTTACATCCTCGCCATCCAGTATTGCAATGACGCCGCTATCCGTTGGCTGAAACACCACATTAAGGTGGCGGGCGATACCTGCTGTTGCCACCGTATCGTGTAAATCTATACCTTTCATCGCACCAGCGACAGCGGTTAAACGATACAACGCGCCGCTATCAAGCAAATGAAAACCTAACTTTTGCGCCACTAATTGACAAATTGTGCCCTTGCCCGAACCACTTGGACCATCGATAGTAATAACCGGAATAGCGCTTTTTGCCACATCACCTACATCCATCACATCATCTCCATATGATTATCAAATAATGACTGATAAATTACCTCACACATGAGTGCTGGATTTTCAGCCTGAGTAATTGGCCGCCCAATCACTAAATAATCACTTCCGTTGGCTAGCGCATCTTGCGGCGTTACGATACGACGCTGATCATCAGCCAATGATCCCGCAGGTCTTATACCCGGGGTCACCAAGCAAAACTCCTTGCCTAATGCCGCTTTGAGATGTTGCGCTTCCATAGCCGAACACACAACACCATCAAGACCCGCCGATTGCGCCAATGCCGCCAAACGCATCACTTGCTCTTCAGGCTCAACATCTAAACCTATACTTAACAAATCTTCTTTAGTCATACTGGTCAGTACGGTAACAGCAATTAATAAAGGCTGATGCGACGACGAATCAATAGCTTCTCGCGCAGCATCTAACATTCTACGGCCGCCAGAGGCATGCACATTCACCATCCACACACCAAGCTCTGCGGCTGCTTTTACTGACTTCGCCACTGTGTTGGGGATATCGTGATATTTTAAATCTAAAAAGACATCGAAGCCCTTTTTCATAAGTTGAGCCACTAGCTGCGGACCTGCTGCAGTAAATAGCTCTTTGCCAATTTTAAGACGGCAGTGTTTAGGATTTAGCTCTAAGGCCAGCCGCAAACAAGCTGCTGAATCATTAAAGTCCATTGCTACTACGATGGGGGAATCAATAAGGGTAGACATATTCGCTCCGATAGGAAATCGGAGCGAATAATAACAGTTGCGGGCTATAAGTCACAAGCCACACGAAAATTGCTCGAACACCAAGGACGGTGTGAATGGCAGATTTGCAGGAGCAAAATCTGGCCTGCATTTTCGCCGCTTCCGCTCCTGCTCGCACTCAGTACCTACATCCGTATAGGCAATGTACCCCCCGTCCATGGGGGGCAACAGCTAACAAAAATTGTTGTGGCCTGGCGCACCGTCAAGTCTTTTTTGCTTTTCCTGTACGCTGTATTCTGCTGACCGTAGCCGTTACCTTCCTGTAAGTCAGCTCGCCATTTTAGAGCTTAATTTTATCTTTATTGGCCATTAGTGTCTTTTCACCTATGCCTTTGACCTCTGTTAGCTGAGCTATAGAGGTAAATGCTCCATTGGCTTTTCGCCATTCAATGATTGCCTGCGCTTTTTTGAGACCAATGCCTTTTAAGCTGGCTGAGATGGCTTCTGCGCTACCGGTGTTAATATTGACGGTTTGCCCTATCGGCGTTTTCACCTTATTGACTTTGGTTGCTTTGGTTGCTTTGGCTATGTTAACCGTCGTTGGTTTGACCGGCTTTTGGGGTGCTGCGATGCTAGCGGCTGAGAAACCAACCATAAGTGTCGAAAGGAGTAAATTAAGAATAATGCGATGAGAAAAATATGTAGACAGTTGGGATAAAAACATAATAAAACCTCCATGTAATAAAAATAATCGAACGCTAAAGGATGTTCAATATAACTACTATAAAAGTAAAGCAGCTCATAGCGTCCGTGCTATGTAGTTTGTATAGACAAAATACCCAATCAAAACTACCCGATAAGCAATCGACTGTCTGTAAGTAAAAGCTGAAATACCTGTCAGTTTTTACTTACAAGTATTGCGTCAATTTTTTCACTAACGCGGTGATTTCCTCATCATTTTTATCAACATAATGTTGTTTAATCAACGTAGATAAATCCTGTGAAAACG
>JBLHVX010000159.1:0-4534 GCA_047628835.1 Granulosicoccus sp. | reverse complement strand
TTGATAGACAGCGCCGTCTATGTGCCTCGATTGTAGTAAACCTTCGTCGGTATACGCGCGATCACAAAAAGCCTCTAATAATAGCGTCACGCCATATTCACCTGCCATCTTTTTATACTCGAGATGATCCGGTGTCGCCATAATCACCAGAGGAATGGCGGGCGTGCTTGTTGACGACAGTATCGCAACAGCCTTAAGCAAGGCTTGATATACATTTCGATCGCGCATCATCGTATTATATAAAGCACCATGAGGCTTTATATAATTAACTGTCGTTTGGTGCGCTCGACAAATAGCTTGTAAAGCGCCAACTTGATAAAGAATAATATTGACTAGCTCATCGCTAGAAAACACCATCTCTTTTCTACCAAAACCGGCTAAGTCGGGATAGCCTGGATGTGCGCCAACCGTTACGTTATTACGCACTGCTAACTCAATGGTATGACTCATTATTTGTGGGTCGGATGCATGAAAACCACAAGCAATGTTGCTCATATCGACATAGGGCATAATCTCAGCATCGGCACCTGTTTTACAGTCGCCTAAGCTTTCGCCCATATCACAATTTAATTTCATAAACACTCACTCATTTTCATTTCACTGTTATCCTGCTAGCTGAATACTGTCATGCCGCGATTGATCCCTCATCTAATCTGTTACTCATCACTCTGAATTCCGGATAAGCAAAAAGTGCTTTCCGGAATGACGAACATTTCGATTTACGTAATGCCTCCGTCTAACTTTTCAAGTGGTTGTACCACCACTACAGGGCTAACAAATAATTTGATTTTACAACTCTCACGAATAGCAAGCGAAGTATTGATAGGCGGTTATTAAGCCACATCGCGTCACCTAAAAACAATATCCTCATCTAGGAATATAAAACAGTTCCATTATCAAATAATGGTATGAATTTAAGCAACACGAATAATGTGCGGAGAAAATACATGGTATTGCATTAAAAAAAGTCACTACTGTCCCGTTAACTTAATGTCGTCGTGCCGGGCCGTCATGCCGGGCTCGATCCGGTACCGCTTGGTTACAATTGACATAGCCTATAGCTAATTGAGCCAAAGTTAACAGAACAGCAGTGGAAAAGTCTATTTTTTAGTCTGATTATTCGTTGATTTCACTACAAGACGAGAGGACAGAAAGGTTTTAAAAAAACCTCCCATTTTTTCCCTCACCACTCACTCCGTAAAAAATTTCCATGCTCTAAAAAGTATAGCACTTGCTTTATCACGTTTTTATTATTCATCATAAAAGTATGGGTAACGGGCATGACGAGATGGTCTTTCATGCCTTTTAGCTTGGTGCTTTCCACTGAAACTTTGCCGTCGTTGGGCTTGGGTAGAATGGATGACAATATGGGGTTGATGGTACGTGTGCCGGCAATAATACCTAACTCAAAATTGGCTGCACTTAATGTGCTGGGCAAGCTATTGCTGGAGGCACTTTTATCTATACGGTTATCGGTGTCTTTACCCGTGCCAAGCTGCATTCCAGCAGGGCCGTTGATCCATTGAAATAGCTTATAATCACCCAATGCATCAACCACTTCGCTGCCTTTATTTGGTGGCCCTAACATGACTACTCTTCCGAGGTTTGGAATAGTATATTCTTCCAAATACTGCCGCACTAAAATACCACCCATAGAATGCGTGACAAAGTGAATAGCCGCGCTATGACTGCTTGACTGTTTATCCTGCGATTGATGCATCGCATGACATTTTTTGAGTGACGTATCAATCGCTGCCTTTGCAAGTGTTTTTATATCGTATTGTGTTGAAGGGTAATGATGATTGACTACTCGATAGCCATCGTCACTTAACTGTTCCTGCAATGTAGAAAAGGAACTATCACTACGCGCTAGACCGTGAAGTAAAATGACGCAGTCTGTTGCTTTTGCAGTCGTCGATAACATTAACAGTAATATCCCAGATAATAGACCGTATCGAGTCAATATTTTTGTCCGTAGCGCTATTTTCACTAACACTATTTACACCTCTACTTTATTTAGCGCTACGATGTAAATCACCGTATACACCGAACTTATCATTAGCCCTGGCAACACCGTCCACAAAATTTCAGGCGTACCAGTTAATACGTTAAGCCCTACGGAGGTGAACAGTAATAAACTGAAGCCCGCGATAAATACCCATACATTTCTCCATGGCAATATCGCTGGGAATGTACCGAGCCGTTGAAATAAAAATTCGACTACGAGTGCAAGTACCAAGGTGATGGTAAAGCTATAACCTCCTTGAGTAAATCCGGCCGTAATAGCATGTTCAAAACCATGTGAAAAGTTGATAAAGAATGCCCACGCGCCATAAAACAAAAAACCCACTATGGGCGGCACCCATAGGCGTAAGGTTTTATTGCGTAACCATGCCGGCATTAAGAATTCTCCGGTGCGGTTTTGGTAGGTGTGTTTGCAGTTTTAGGCATGACTGTATTAGGTATAGTTGTTTGATATATGGCTATTTGCTTAGCTTTTGCGGTATCCATTTTACCGGAGCCGAGCTTCGGTAATGTTTCTAGAATGATTAACTGACTGGGAATCATTAAAGGATTGCACTGATTATCTATCATTGCGTGGCGTACGTCACTGAGACTGAGCACCTTATCGCTTTCCGCACTTATAGAGGCGCTTAATGAAGTGCCGAGTGAACTGACCAAGAGAATAATACGTTCGCCCTTTTTCTCGTCTGGTAGATTGACCGCTAGAATTTCGTGGAGTTCATCTACCGTATTTAACGCTAATACTTTTCGTACCGTTTCTTCTACGGCGGTTAGGCTGACCATTTCACCACCTATTTTTGCGAAGCGAGAGTAACGATCAACAATAGTTAGATAACCTTCTTCATCAAGAAAACCCTTATCGCCAGAGACATACCACCGCAGACCATCTATTATTTTAATGACCTCATTAGTCTTTTCTGGTTGTTGTAAATAGCCCTGCATAATTTGCACACCACCAATGAGAATCATGCCCTGTTCGCCGGTAGGCAATTCATTAACCGTCTGATTATCTATTGTTCCATGTAGGGATTGCGGATCAATAATTTTAATACTCGTGCCCGGCAATGGCATACCTACGCTACCTAGTTTTTGTCCTTGCTGCACACGATAGCTGCGCAAATCTATAATGTCGGGTAGGTTCACACTGGCTACCGGAGCCGTCTCGGTTGCGCCATAACCTTCGTAAATAGATTTGTTGAATTTCTTACCAAAGGCATCACGCACATCGGGCGATAACTTTTCTGCACCCGATACGACAATACGTAAACTATCCAACATTAAGGGATGCACTTTATGATTACGGCAATATAAACGTAAGAATGTCGACGTGCCGCACAATAAAGTCACTCGGTTTTTAGCAATGGCTTTTGCTACGCCAAATACATCGGTAGGGTCGGCATGGCACACCATTGGCAAGCCTTCTAGCAAAGGCATAAACTGTGTCACCGTTAAACCGAACGCATGAAACAACGGTAACGAGGCCATGACAACATCGTCGTCTTGCGTGTTTAATACATCGGCGACTTGTTTCACATTGGCGATGATATTTTGATGGCTTAACTGTACACCTTTCGGTAAGCCTTCGCTGCCGCTGGAAAACAAAATAGCGGCCGTCGCATCGCTCGGTATCGCTGTGAGTAATAGTGGCTTTAATAAAACAGCAGGAGTAACTTTCACGACCAACCAGCGCGCAATCATTTCTGCACGACTAATGGATTGCATCAATTCTTCCACATACACCAACTGCACATTTTCTACTACAGGCGCTAGAGGAATCCCTTTGTCATTTAGCTTTTTGATAAAACGGGAGGATGTATAAATAGTCGAGATTTGCGCCTGCGCTATTGCCGCTGCAATAGCATCGGTACTCGCGGTGTAGTTAAGGTTAACAATAGTCTTACCCGCTAATAACGTCGCCATATTAGTTAACACGCCACCCGCACTAGTGGGCAACAGTACTCCGACATTTTGTTCTGGGGTATGCGAGCGTATACGCTTTGCAATGGCGCTGGCAGCCGCTAACGCCTTACTAGCAGATAGCTGGTTCCCCGTTAACATATCGGTAATCGCTGGTCTGCTATCGCCCTGTGACTTCACTCGGTCAATCCATGTGGCGGCGATATTCGATTGCGTATGAATATGCGCATCCCATGCATGAATAGATAAATCAAAAACACGACGTTTAAGTACATCGGTGCTGGTGTCTTTTGACATCGCTTCGCCAAAAGCAATCATCACATCACGGGTATAACCTGCCGAGCGAGTGTTTTTAATTCGGGTTGACGAATGTGAAAACTGACTCCCCCATAAACCATGTAAGTAGAAAGGCACTATGCATATAGATGATGTGCGTATAGGTGGCGTACAAATAGGTGACGTATTATCGTTGTCTTGCTGACCCGTTAACGCAATAGCGCGTTCATAACCTTTGCGGAAGGCCGACATATTACCCGTGCGACTTAATGCACCTTCTGGGAACAAACACACTACTTTTCCAGCATCTAATAGC
>JBLHVX010000158.1:0-4570 GCA_047628835.1 Granulosicoccus sp. | reverse complement strand
GCTTTAGCCGGTTTACCCGATATGGCGGTTGCAGCCGCTAAACAAGCCGCCGAACAAAAATCTTTAACGGGCTATATTGTGACATTGGATATGCCATCGTATCTTGCGGTGATTACTTATGCCGACGACCGAGCGTTACGTGAAAAAATATACCGTGCCTTTGCGACTCGCGCATCATCAGAAGGCGATGTCGAGAATGACTCTCAGTTGAACAGTGTGCAAGTGGATGGCGCTCAATGGGATAACGCGTCGATTATCGAGCAGACGTTAGCCTTGCGACACGAGTTGGCTCAATTGTTGGGCTTTGCCAATTATTCCGAATTATCGTTAGCCACTAAGATGGCTGATTCGCCACAACAGGTTGTTAAGTTTTTAGAAGGTTTAGCAGAGAAATCCCGCGGTCATGCAGAAAAAGACTTGCTGGAATTGCGCGACTATGCACAGGGAAAAGACAGTATTACAGATTTACAGCCGTGGGATATGTCTTACTATAGTGAGCAGCTACAGCAAGAGAAGTATGCGGTCTCGCAAGAATTATTACGACCTTATTTTCCTGCTGAAAAAGTCTTAGAGGGAATGTTTGGCGTCGTCAATAAATTGTATGGCATTACCGTTTTACCGGAAATAGATGTTGATGTTTATCATCCCGATGTACGTTTTTATCGAATAGAAAAAAATGGTGAAATAATCGCGTATTTTTATTTTGATATTTATGCCAGGGATAAAAAACGTGGAGGCGCGTGGATGGCAGATTGTCGTACTCGCCGCGTAAAAGAAGGAAAAATTCAGTTGCCTGTTGCCTACTTAACGTGCAATTTTTCATCGCCAGTTGGCGACACGCCGTCCTTACTCACTCACCAAGAAGTCACTACATTATTCCATGAGTTTGGTCACGGTTTACATCATATGTTAACTCAAATGATCGATGCTGCAGTGAGCGGAATTAATGGCGTTGCGTGGGATGCGGTAGAATTGCCCAGTCAGTTTTTAGAAAACTGGTGCTGGGAAAAGTCTGTGATTCCGCTAATATCAGGCCACTATAAAACGGGCAAAGCATTACCTGACGATTTGTTAGATAAAATGCTAGCAGCGAAAAACTTTCAGTCAGGCCTACATATGGTACGGCAAATAGAATTTTCATTACTTGATATGAAGCTACATGCCGAGTATGACCCTGACAATGTTCAAACGGTGCAATCGGTTGTAGATGCAGTGCGGCAGCAAGTAGCCGTTATTACGCCGCCTAGTTTTAATAAATTCCAAAATAGTTTTAGTCATATTTTTGCTGGTGGTTATGCAGCAGGATATTATAGTTACAAGTGGGCAGAAGTATTGTCGGCGGATGCGTTTTCGTTATTTGAAGAAAACGGTGTATTTGATCGTGACACTGGCGAAAAGTTTTTACAGACGGTACTTGCTAACGGTGGCTCTCAATCGGCAATGGATTTGTTTGTTGCCTTTCGCGGCAGAGAGCCGAGTGTAGATGCTTTGTTACGACACAGTGGTTTTTAATTCTGGGCTTGAAAGGAAAGATATGTCTACAGTAAAAAAACGATTTATTGCAGGCGCAATTTGTCCGCGTTGTAGTGAAATGGATCGGTTGGTGACTTATAAAGAAAACGATAAAGAGTTTCGTGAGTGTGTGAGTTGTGGTTTTCATGATGAAATGCGATTTAAGCAAACCCCCCGTGAACTTGATACGCGAGTTAATCTAGAAGAGCAGCAGCTGGCAGAAGAGACGCAGGTGATTATTCTTGACCCCGGCGCATCACCAAAAAAGCACTAGTATAGGCGGGAACGATTATTGGGGAGCATCAACAGCGGGTGTTGTTTTTGTATTTTATACCTCAGGGTGAGTAATGTTTTTGGCAAAAAAAGGCCACTTTTCGTAAACATCTTGCCAGCCCCCGTCCCGTCTTTTTTCAGTGAGTGATTTAGTCGCGGGGTTTTGAAAGATCATTTCTGCTTCGCTCGCTAGCTCAGCGCTAGTGAGCTCCAATTTGATGAGCACATTTTGATCCAATAAATTGGCTTCCTTGTCACCAATAATTGTATGTGCGATTAAATTGGTATAGGCCAAATCCATAGGCGCTAATGGCACTTGGCGTTCTAAAGTGATTCGATCATTGAGTTCTTCAATCATCCGATGAAATGAATACGCCTGAGATAGCAGTGTTTCTATCGTTGTCTCAAGTGCTGTCGTAGGGTTTTTGCTGTATTCATCGTCGAAAAAAAAGTTAACCGCATCCTGTAAAAAAGATGAAGTGTATTGGTCAATATTATCCATTTCTGCCAGCGTCGTTAATGCAAAAAGGTAGTCTGGCGCTAGGGCAATATATTCGTGTACAAACTGTACTGTTTGATCGTATACATTGCGGGCACCACTGTTCAGCCCATCATTTGGCCCGCTAAAAAAAGCTTCTAACAGCGGCAGCCTTTCGGTAATCAACGGCTTGATGGTAGCATTTGCATCGACCTGGTTAAGGCGATCACTTAGATGCTGTCTTAGCATATTATTTGTATCGGCGGCGTTTCGGTGCATAGAGTATTCAATATAATGATGGTAGCGTTGGATTGAGTGCTGAATTAAGAACCACGATTATCAGCATAGTCTAGGCGCAAACGATTTGCGACAATGTGTTTGAAATTTAAGCTATATCGGTTTAAATACCCCTTAAATACATAAATTAATTGACTTTATTAACCCCCTGTGGCTTTCTGTGCACCTGTGAGATAAGGTGTTTTTCTCTATCTCGTGTTGTGGAAAGTGATGTGCCGTGCACTGCAAAACTCATCCCATATTGAGTTTTGCAGTACGACTACGTTTCTAACCCATTTATACCCACGCAGATAGGTCAGCCTGTCTCTGTTGTACGGGAGTGTAAATTTGAGCAGCTGCTCCATAAAACCTCTCTTGCTAAATGATAATGCTATTGCCGCTTTAACTATCGGCCACTGGCATTCACTTCGGGTATTCACTTCTGGCATTGTTGGGAGCGGGACTAATTAGAATCAGTCTATTACGGTTATGTGTTTGATTAATAAATATAAGTAGTGCAAACATAAGCAAATCGCACGTCAACAACTATACTTTTAGTAATTTTTACAATATAACGATAATATATAAGAGCGATTTTTGCCTTTAATCAAATGATGTCGGCATCTCAAAATCAACCGTTTGAAAAACTGTAAGAATAATATAACTCTATCTACACGGAGCATTGGGAAATGGTAAACGCAATAAGTCGGCTAACCGCTTGGCTGTCTACGCCTACTTTATGGCTAAGTTCATTACTATTGAGCGGCCATGCATTAGCAGAAGAAAGTGGGCGTTCAACGCTCAACATGCCGATAGGTGTCACGCCTATTAGTACCGAAGTCTATGGCTTGCACATGCTGATGTTTTGGTGGTGTGTTGGCATTGGCGTAGTGGTATTTGGCGTGATGTTTTATTCGATGATTGTTCATCGTAAGGCAAATGGCGCAAAAGCAGCTAACTTTCATGACAGTACCGTGCTTGAGATACTGTGGACAGTCGTCCCGATGATTATCCTTGTGGTGATGGCTATTCCAGCGACCAGCACTCTGATCAAGCTCTACGATACAGAAGAGGCTGATGTGGATGTGGTGATTACGGGCTATCAGTGGTACTGGAAGTACGACTATGTAGACCAAGATGTATCGCTTATTAGCCGACTCAGTACGCCGCAAGAACAAATTCGTAATGAAGCGCCTAAAGGCGAGCACTATCTTCTTGAAGTGGATGAGCCTTTGGTTATTCCGATAAATAAAAAGGTTCGCTTCTTAGTGACCTCAAATGATGTGATTCACGCGTGGTGGGTTCCTGACCTAGCCGTAAAACGTGATGCGATCCCCGGTTATATTAACGAAAGCTGGGCGAAAGTTACCACGCCAGGTACGTATCGTGGAGTATGTGCTGAACTGTGTGGCAAAGACCATGGCTTTATGCCGATTGTTGTTAAAGCGGTTCCCGAAGAGGAATACAACGTTTGGTTAGCCGATCGCCGCGAACAGGCAGCAAAAATCAAAGCATTAACTGGCAAGACGTTCACGCTCGATGAGTTAATGGTGCAAGGTGAGCAGGTTTACAATACTACGTGTATGGCGTGTCATGGTGCTAAAGGTGAAGGCGGTGTAGGTAAAGCAATCGCAGGCAGCCCAATTGCCACCGGTGCTATAGCCGCACACTTAGATATCGTGATTAATGGTAGTAAGTCGAACCCTGCAATGGGTGCTTATAAAGACACCTTGTCAGAAGTTGACACGGCGGCGGTTCTCACATACCAGCGTAATGCATTTGGTAATAACACAGGTGATGTAGTGCAGCCTATCGACATCCTTAATTTCAAACAAGGCAAATAACTCTAATAATATAGGAGTAGGGGAATCATCATGGCTCACGGTCCCGCTAAAGGTTTTACACGGTGGTTATATACCACTAACCATAAAGATATTGGCTCAATGTATTTATGGTTTAGCTTCGCGATGTTCTTACTCGGTGGCGTATTCGCCCTAGTAGTTCGCGCGGAATTATTTGAACCTGGTTTAC
>JBLHVX010000157.1:0-4608 GCA_047628835.1 Granulosicoccus sp. | reverse complement strand
GTTGACCTAACGGTGGGCCAGCCTCAGGTCGCTTACCGCGAAACGATTACGCTAGAAACTGATGATAGCTACACACATAAGAAACAATCAGGTGGCTCTGGTCAGTTTGGTAAAATTGATTATAAAATTAAACCAGGCGAGCCAGGTACTGGCTTTATCTTTGCTTCAAAGGTTGTCGGTGGCAACGTACCTAAAGAGTTCTTCCCTGCGATTGAGAAAGGCTTTAGAGGCATGATGGACCAAGGACCTCTTGCTGGCTTCCCAGTATTAGACGTTGAAATCGAACTATATGATGGTGGCTTCCATGCCGTGGATTCATCTGCAGTAGCATTTGAAATTGCCGCAAAAGGCGCGTTCCGTCAGTCTATGCCTAAAGCAGGCCCACAGCTGATAGAACCCATCATGAATGTCGACGTATACACTCCAGATGATCACGTAGGTGATGTTATTGGTGACCTTAACCGTCGTCGCGGTATGATCAAAGACCAAGAGAAGGGCGTAACCGGCGTTCGCATTAAAGCTGACGTGCCGCTTTCAGAGATGTTTGGCTACATTGGTACACTACGTACGATGACATCTGGTCGTGGCCAGTTCTCAATGGAATTTGCGCATTACCTACCATGCCCTAACAATGTGGCAGAAAAAGTAATCGCAGAAGAAAAAGAGCGTCAAGCAAAAAAGTCTAAGTAACTAGACTTTACTCACTAAAACAAAAAAGTCCCGCTGAGTTAACTCAGCGGGACTTTTTATTGTCTGAAAAACAATGAATTTAAAACATCCACTCAAGATATTAGCGAATAATTTCTTCATGAGCAGGCAGAGAAATCACGCCACTGTCGTTACCGGATGATGCTTTTTGAGAAGACTGCTTACCATCTATCTTATCTTCCTCGCCCACCTGCACGATAAATACTAGCGCCGTATGTTCAACCTGACCATCTTTTTCAACCTTGGCGTTCATATACAAATAGTACCGTCCCTTTTCTGCTGCAATGACCGTATAAGGACAATTTATTTTACCTTTTGTTAAGGTCATAGCTGGATTGACATCTCCGCCTACAATGTAAAGTCCTTCAGAAGAAGATACTGATAACGTAACATCACCACTGTTATACCCACTTAGCAAAACGGCATTAATCGCATATTGTGCACCTGCCACCGCCAAATTAACCTGACTACTTTCAAGTACTACATTCGCGCCAGGCTTAGTATAGGTATTCTCCCTTTGAATATAATCAGTCGCAACTCGAACTTCCTTACACCCAATTAAAGACAGAATAGCCACGACACCAACGCTCACTAAAGATATATATTTCATTCGTTTTATCCACTCTCCATTAAGATACCGTCACATTAAAACAAGCTAAACCACCCGTACCGTCAACACTATCTATATTGGTGAACTCATAAACCTCAATAATGTAGTCATCCACATTAAGATTACTTGCAACAACCGCTTCACTATTGACCACAGCACTACTCCCGAAAAAAACGAGACTGCCATTTAAGTAGACACGAATATCGGGGTCAGAAGATGCTAGACCAGAAACACGAGTAGCGACAATATTATGCGCCCCAGGCGATGTAACCGCTAAACGCAGGAACTGCCTATTACCTAGTTTATTATACTCACCCTCCGTTTTGCTACTGCATACCTGTTCAGGCATACCATCATCCGCTAACAATTTATATACATCTAAATTGTTAGCGTCTCCACCATTATTCGTTTCGTTAGTACCATATTGATCAACGATAGACGTAATGCTTTGGGAAGTAACTAATGCATTAATTGCCGCTGACGAACCCACATTATCATCTTGAATCTTATCAATTAACGAAAAAATAGACGTCCGCGATGGCTGAGATGTATAATCTAAATGAGTCATGGCGTCATATATTGGCCCAAAACCTAACGCCACAGCATCGTTTGCATCTGCAGTGGCATCATAGATGTCATAGAGAATTGTCTGTACAGAAGCTTCACTAAACCAACCAATGTCTGCACCCGCTGCATTCGTCTCAACATCTACACGAAAATCAACCCCTTGTTGAGACCCTGAAGAATCTCTATATATAGGGTCATCCGTCACCATACCCGAAAATGCATTACCAAAACCCTCAGATAGCGCCACCCGCATATCTAACCGCTGCCCTATCGAATGCGAACCGCCAATACTATCGCTACGCGAAAGGTTATCCTCAAAATAATGCCCCCATTCGTGAATCACTATATGGGCATCATATTCATCGGTATCACTATTTGACCGCCCTAAAATATAAATTTGGTTGCCACTGTAGAAACTACCTCCAATTTCGCCTTGGCTCAACGACCCACTAGCCCTGCTATTATTCACACTCCAAAATATATCTGCAGCAGGAAAGACAACCGACGCAACAACATTAGTAATGACTTTTTGAATTGAGTCATAAACTGAATCCAGAATAGCAAATGGCCCTGCCGCTCGCACACCACCATAAGAGCTGCCTGTCCAGCCCGATGTGGCAGTTAAATTCCTTGTTGAATTAGATAAGCCAGAATCAACTAAAGAGCCATCTAATACATACAAACCATTGCTACTGGTATTATCTCTAACATCAAAGTCCCACGTATCTCCTGCTGTACTGGCTGTGCTCGCCTTCACACGAATTTTAACACTCGAATTCGCATCCACATTGAGACTATACGTTCCTGTGCCACTCGTGACACCAAAGGTAATAACACAATCCCCTACGCCCAAAGCTTGTATTACGGCACCGCGCACCGGCAATGTTTGAATATTATTATAATCAAGCCCATTCCCTGCTGTTGCAGAAAATGGCACTCTTTCATAGGAAATAATGCCCGATATTGATAAGACTCCCCCGTCAGGGCAGGCTGCCACATCAGCGCCAACACTGGTAACATCGCTATCACCGGTGGAGGCAGTGGAGGCGGTAGTACCACCACCTCCTCCTCCTCCTCCTCCACAACCTGCAAGACACAAACACATAACACTTACTTTTATCGCTTTAACTAAGCGCATCATTCCATCCTTTACTGCGTCTGTGATAAAACCGTCAATGTTGTATAGTATGGCAATAAAAATCATAAATTCCACTCAATGAACGACAAACGCCAACAAATACTCTTGGGATACCCTTATTTTATGCAATGGCTCTTAATATCATTATGCATGGCCCTGTCTTTATCATTAGGGTATCTGGCGGGCTCCCGACAATTAACCGAACAAACCAACGTTCTAACAGCTGAATGCACTTCACAGCAAAGGACAGAATTGCTTGAGTCAACTATATCCGAAAAAATTACTTATTTACCAGAATCACAACAAGCACCTAGAGCTTGTGTCAGTCACACTCAGTCAAGCAGCACACCTCCACCTATTCGCGTCATATTCAATCAACTGCTCACATCAGAAAAATACGCTGAAGCAATCAATATTTACCACGCCACATGGAATATTTCACAAATTGAGGCCGCTAATCTAAAACAGTTATTTATTGAGCATGTACATGAACTTATACGACGTAGACCGGGGCAAACAACAGAGGTTGATGATGCACTTGATACATATCTGGCAGACTTTTATGACGACATAGATATTTTACTACTCTCAGCAAAATACAAAGCAAGGCTTGGCTTGCATGAGGAAACATTAGACACTTTACAGCTCGCAAAAGTGTACGCTTATGAAAAAATCCAACAACAACAGGTAAATAGCGCTTACATTGCCTTTATGGATACGATTGATGCTTTATTCAGCGAGCAAAAACAATGGAGAACATTAATCTCTTTATATACACGGGCAGAACACACCGATTTACTAACATCATCAGGACAATTTCGTTTAGTCGAGCTCTATTTACTCATCAACGATATCGAACAAGCAAGATCATATGCGGAGATACTCGCAACTGACACTATATGGCGGGATAAAATTGCCTCTATTATGCCGAAAGTGATCCCTCAAAAATCCACAAAAAACAATGCTGACGACAGCTTTGAAAGCACGATAGCATTAACACAAAGGGCTAATCAGTTTATTATCAATGCTCAATTATCCACCACTGACACTCCGCTACTCATTGACACCGGAGCCTCAATAACAACCATCACACAGACATTTTACGAATCAATTAAGCGCAAAGTGAATATGCGGTATCAAACTACACAAACATTCATTACGGCAAACGGGAAAATAAAAGGGAGTATTTATCGAGTAGATCAATTTGTTATGGGTGACTACATTATTAACGATGTAGAAATTGCAGTGCTCGATTTTCACTCTTCAGCCGAGTCTGCAGGATTATTAGGCATGAATATACTAAGCCAGTTTCGATTTGAAATCGATCAGCAAAACAGCCAATTAAAACTCAAAAAACTTCAATAGGTTACTCCAAACCTCCTTACAAAAACCAAAAAAAGGCCGCTGTTTTAAAGCGGCCTTTTTAAACTGTAGAATAAATTAAACTTATTCAATAATTTTTGCTACAACACCTGCACCTACCGTACGACCACCTTCACGAATTGCAAAACGTAAACCGTCTTCCATCGCAATCGGGTGAATCAAGGTAACCACCATTTGAACGTTGTCACCTGGCATAACCATT
>JBLHVX010000156.1:0-4618 GCA_047628835.1 Granulosicoccus sp. | reverse complement strand
TTCTACAAAGCGAGCGGAGGGCTGACCTTTATCGGAGTAATTAAATGGCGGGAATTCTTCCGTCATAATATTCAATGATGCGAAATCAGCGGCATAACCTGATGATATTTGCACCATAAAAAGAAATATGAGACTAAAAAAGACGTTGCATAACATGGGCCTCATAACGATAACCTAGATTAATGGGTGTCTATGCGGTGTGGGGCGGATATGCTCGATATCAAGGTGTTAGTTAAGAGTTTATTTTACATGGATCTTGCAAAATATATGGGTGTGGTAGTGGGGCGGTGTGGGCATACTGCAAAAAAGGGTTTGTTATTGTATCAATGAAGAGGGGGATGCTTTTCTTGGTAAAAACTGTTCCCATGTATAACTACATAGAAGCAGTCTATGTGATGACGATTATTTGTTAACTTTATCAATGCCTTGTTGTAATAGTTGCACCACCGAATCATCCACATCTTTGCTAAAAGCAAAATATAATTGACTGGCTTTTAAAACATGTACAATCTCATAGTCGTCGACATTGGCGCCGGCTGCTATTAACTGCTGCGCACCACTGTTTTCACTGTAAGCCCATAGTTTCATGCGGTCGCTTATAAGCATTTTTGCGGCGCCTTCGGGTTTGGATTTGCGCATCAGGTCGTTGTCAGATGCGCCAGCAGTCATCATTAATTGATCACCCACGGTGTCGCGTACTACGCCAACCTTCAGTGCGTTGTCTTTAATATCATCAAATGGTGCAATGCCAGATGATTTCTTTGCCCATATGACGACACGATTTTCACCAATGGGCCCAGCCCATTTAAACAGGTTTTCTCTAGATTCAGTTCGAGTCATGCTGAAAAGTAGAGCGTTAGGGCCTGATTGAACTGCTTTATATGCGCGTGCCCAATTCATCAAGTTGATATCATCGTTAGCAATGGGTTTGCCTGCAGCCGCACTGGCTTGCATTAATAAGTCAACGGCGCTGCCAACGACTTTGCCATCTTGTTTGTGGCTAAATGGCGGATAATCTTCTGTCATAATAGTCAGCTTACTAAAGTCATTAGCGCCGGCTAAGCCCGTAAAGGCCAATGTGAATGAGAGTAAAGTGCGGGTAAACAATTGGGTGAAACGGGATGTGTTTTGCTCTTTCATTGCTCGCTGCCTATTTCTAAGTGAATATGACTAAAAGCGTAGCTGATATTAGAGAGAGAGCAAATGCCTTCATCAATCTCATGTTTTGATCTGAATCCAGATCACGGGTTTTTTCCTGTATAATTCAGGCTTCTTTTTTCGTAACTACTCGGTACTGCCCGTAACTGTTCAGATTGCAGTCAAAATTGTGCTGAGCAAGGCGAAAAATGTGAGTTTACAAGCGTAAATAATCATTTTTAAACGCAGTTCAGCGCGATTTTGACTGTGAGCTGAGTAGTTACCTTTTTTCTTGGGCGAATTCCGTTACATCTTATGTCTAAAATAAAATTGTTACCCCCTAGACTGGCTAACCAAATTGCTGCTGGTGAGGTGGTCGAGCGTCCCGCGTCAGTGATCAAAGAAATGCTGGAAAATAGTTTGGATGCTGGTGCGTCACGCATTGATATAGATGTTGAAAATGGTGGCATTAAAACTATGCGAATCCGAGACAACGGGCATGGTATAGAGAAAGATGACTTGGCGCTTGCGTTGAGCCGCCATGCTACTAGTAAAATTTATGTGTTAGATGATCTAGAGGCTGTTGGTACATTAGGTTTTCGTGGGGAGGCTCTGGCAAGTGTGAGTTCGGTCTCGCGCTTAACCTTAACCAGTAATGCGGAAGATTCGTCCCAAGGTTGGTCAGCAAAAGCAGAAGGGCAAGAAATGGTGGCAGAGTTGGTGCCTGCTCCACACCAGCAAGGTACCACCGTGGAGGTGCGTGACCTGTTCTTTAATACCCCTGCGAGGCGCAAGTTTTTACGCACAGAAAAGACCGAATTTAATCGTATAGAAGAAGTGGTCAAACGCTTAGCGCTGGCGAACTTTGATGTGACCTTTGAGTTACGACATAACCAGCGCACTATCCATAGTTTACGTTCGGGTACATCGGAAGCCGAAAAAAATCGCCGGGTGGCACAAATTTGTGGCCCCGCGTTTATGGAAAACGCACTGGTAGTAGATATTGAGCGCCATGGGTTACGATTGTGGGGCTGGGTAGCGCTACCGACCTTTTCCCGCAGCCAAGCTGACTTGCAGCACTTTTATGTCAACGGTCGTGCGATCAAGGATAAGTTGGTTAGCCATGCAGTGCGTAAAGCCTATAGTGATGTGCTTTATCATGGTCGTCATCCAGCGTTCGTTTTATATCTAGAGATAGATCCGGCGACGGTGGATGTGAATGTTCATCCGACTAAGCATGAAGTCCGTTTTCGTGACGGGCGAACAGTGCATGGTTTCATTTATAGCAGCTTGCATCATGCTTTGGCAGATATACGCCCGGATGATCAACTAACCACGGCGTCGTCTCTTGGTTCTGCGGCGGGCCTTAGTGATGCGAGTATTACAGGGCAAGACTTACACGCGTCAGCAATAATCGATCAGCAATCCATGTCGTTGGCTGCACAATCGGCCTTATCGCCTGATGGTCGTTTTAATAACGGAGCGGAGAGCGTTAACTATGCCTCTCCGTCTTTTGCTCCAGCGACTTTTGCTCCAACGAATATAGAAACTCCGCAAATACGCGAAGCCATGAAGTTTTATGGGCAAGCCGCTGGCTCGTCCTCGCAAGCATCATCTTCGGCTGAAGATACTCCTCCGTTGGGTTATGCCATTGCTCAGTTAAAGGGCATTTATATTTTGGCGGAAAATGCCCAGGGTCTGATCGTAGTCGATATGCATGCGGCACATGAGCGAGTCGTGTATGAGCGAATGAAGAAGGCATTTGAGCAAGGTAGTGTGCAAGCGCAACCTTTGCTCGTTCCACAAACGCTAGCGGTCAGCGAAAAAGAAGTAGCCTGTGCAGAAAGTCATGTAGAGGTTTTTCAACAATTAGGTTTTGTGGTAGAGATCGCCGGGCCAGAAAGTGTGCTGATTAGACAAATCCCCGTATCCCTTAAAAATGCTAATGTGGAGCAATTAGTCAGAGACGTGCTGTCGGATGTTATCCAGTACGGTAGCAGCGATCGCATTAAGCAACACGTTAATGAATTGTTGTCGACCATGGCTTGTCATGGTTCGGTACGAGCAAACCGTCAACTCACAATGCCAGAAATGAACGCCTTGTTGCGCGATATGGAGGCAACTGAACGCAGTGGACAGTGTAATCATGGTCGCCCAACGTGGATGCATTTCTCTTTGGCCGAGATTGACAAATGGTTTATGCGAGGGCAGTAAGAGATGGCTATTACCACTGTAAAGAGTGCTGCAACGAGTGCTTCAAAAGCACCAGTGATTTTCTTGATGGGGCCTACCGCATCGGGTAAAACAGATTTAGCGATTGGGTTATCGCAACAACGTGATGTTGATATTATTAGTGTGGACTCCGCATTAATCTATCGTGGGATGGATATCGGTACGGCCAAGCCAACGGCGGCAGAATTATCTCTTGCCCCCCATGGCCTCGTTAATATTTGTGATCCGGCTGATGCTTATTCTGTCGCCGATTTTTGTCGAGACGCACAGCAAGCAATAGATGAAAGTCATCAAGCCGGTCGCACGCCAGTATTGGTGGGCGGCACGATGATGTACTTTAATGCTCTGCTAAAAGGTCTGGCTGACATGCCGGCAACAGATAGCGCAATGCGGGCGACTATTGAGGAAGAGGCCGCAGTAAAAGGCTGGCCGGCATTACACGAAGAGTTAATGCTGGTTGACCCTGAATCCGCTAAACAAATACACCCTAACCATTCGCAGCGTATTGCTAGAGCGTTAGCGGTTTATCGTATGAGTGGTAAATCTATGAGTGATTACCGAGCTGAGCAGCATCAACAGCTTAGGGAGTCCTCGCCAGAAAATAGTTTCCTGGGTAGATATCAGGTATCACAATTCGCGTTAATTCCTCAAGAGCGACGCCATCTACATCAACGTATAGAGCGGCGTTATCAAATGATGCTAGAGGCTGGCTTTATAGACGAAGTCACATCGTTATATCAACGTGTCGATCTTAGTTTGGATCTGCCTTCAATGCGCTCAGTCGGTTATCGTCAAGCATGGGAATACTTGGCGGGTCAGTATGATCACGAAACGATGGTAGAGAAGGGGCTTGCCGCGACACGTCAGTTAGCAAAAAGGCAATTAACGTGGCTGCGTGGCTGGGAAAGTTTACATGCGTTAGATGTTGTCTTCGATTCTACGACTTTAGCCGTAGAATCGAAGGAAAACCTAGCTAAAGTCTTGAATTATTTGTGAACTTTGACCATTTTGGGTTCGTATACTCAATGACTGTAAAAATAGTTGATTATTAATGCTGAATTTTCATTCGTATGATGTCTTAAGATTATGTTTTACTGCTATAGTAATAAATAGTTAACAAACTCACCAAAAAAAACACAAAGCAAGATAAGGAATGTGTGTTTTGCACGACAATACCGAACGCTGCAAATACTTATTGCAAGTTAATAGTGCAAAAAATCCATCGCCGGTATTAATAACACATACAATA
>JBLHVX010000155.1:0-4673 GCA_047628835.1 Granulosicoccus sp. | reverse complement strand
TAAATAAAGGTGACTAAGATGCGAAATTTAAAGTGAGTTTTTGTTTTTTTCGGCTTGTCGTAGCCACCCTATGGGTGAAGCCTGAAAAAGTAAAAAACGCTTTAGATTTCGTGCGTTAGACAGCTGCAGTAGATTCAACTGCGGTATTTGGGGTTATTAAGCAGTCCCCCTAGTAAGTATAGACGATAGTGTTAAATTGGATGAAAAAATACGGATTAATGTGCGATATACAGAGTGTCGTCTACACTAATAAGGAATTATGATTATTTTTAAACATATTATGGACAGAAACTGGATTTATCGCGCCTATGTCAAATTTATTAAAAAGTATTGATTCTAGAACTAATCTTGTTGGTGAGAACCGCTTAGAGCTACTGATGTTTAGGCTGAAATCGCAGCAAATATTTGCGATAAATGTGTTTAAAATACAGGAGGTAGTACAGGTTCCCCCCTTAACTGAAATGCCCCACAGTCACCCAGCTATATGCGGTGTTGCCCATTTGCGGGGTAAGGCTATCCCTATTATTGACCTTAATGTTGCCATAGGTCGTACTCCTATGGTTAAAGATGAGACCTGTAACCTTATCGTGACAGAGTATAATCAATCCATTCAAGGTTTCTTGGTTGGACCGGTTGATCGGATTATTAATCTAAACTGGGAAGAAATTTTGCCACCACCTAAAGCATCAGGTAAGGAACATTTCTTAACAGCATTTACCCGTGTAAATGATGTCATTGTTGAAATATTGGATGTCGAGCGGGTGTTGGCTGATATTATCCCCCCTAAAACAGAGTTGTCAGAAGGTATTATTCAAATGGGTCTAGCGGAGCTTGTTGGTGATAAGACCTTGGAAATCTTGTCTGTAGATGATTCACAAACAGCGCGTCGGCAAATTATAGAAACCATTAAAAATTTAGGGCTTAATATTAATGTAATAACTGCGAATGATGGGCTGAAAGGCCTCAATACCCTCAAGAATTGGGCTGCTGAGGGTATAGATGTCAATGAAAAGTTACTTATGGTGATTACCGATGCGGAAATGCCAGAGATGGACGGTTATCGTATGGCCCATGAAATTCGTACCGACCCGCAGTTAAAAGATTTACATATTGTCATGCATACATCTCTGAGCGGCAGCTTTAACGAAGCGATGGTCGAAAAAGTGGGATGTGACGGGTTTTTATCTAAATTTCGTCCAGATGAGTTAGCAACTATCGTACAAGAGCGCATTCGTTCAGTTTATGAAAAATAGATTGTCACCGACCCCCACGCTATCGTTACAGATAGCGTGGGTCGTGTAATTTATAGTGTCGAGTTAGCTTCGGCTAATGTCAGAAGACTAGATTCTCGACCCTGTCGGTAATTATAAATCACTTCGTAAGATAATACGTTCTGTACATATTTTCTTGTTTCTTTAAATGGAATGATCTCTACCCATACATCTAGAGGTAGGGACGCGTTAGTTTTTTTCAACCACTGTTTAACGCGGTGTGGACCAGCGTTATAAGAAGCGATGGCTAAAGCACGATTGTCGTCGTATTGTTCAAGTAACCCCGTAATGTAATGGCTACCTAAAGCGATATTATATTGCGGCTCAAAGAGTTTGCTCTTCTTGTAAGCCAGGCGTGCTTTTTTGGCGGTCTGTTTTGCTGTGGCTGGCATTAACTGCATCAACCCTCTAGCACCCACTCGTGATGTAGCATCAAACTCCCATGCGCTTTCTTGTCGTGCAATAGAAAATACTAACGAGCTAGGAATGTCATGTTTGTCTGCGGCATTGTGGATGATTTCTTGGTGTACAACAGGGAAACGAATGCGTAAGTCATCCCAGTAGACTGCGCCAGCCATGGCTTCAATTGCCTTTCTGTTCCAACCCCATTGATGTGCAATCTGTGCTGCGGCAATAAACTCTTCGGTTGAAATTCCAGCAACGGCATAACTCCACTCGGTACGTGCCCGGTGCATTTTTCCCATTAAGAAAAATTCTTTAGCTCGCTTAACCGCAGTCGAGGATGATAATTCCCGTATTAATGTTTGGTTTACTGGTGCAGGCTTATCTTCAAACTGATAGACAGTTTGTTGTTTGTCGGCGGCTAAAAAGCCATAAAAACTTCGTGACCCCGCGAGTTGTCGATAGGTTTTTGCGGGCGATAGAATGGTTGAATCGTGGTCGGCATAAGATGCAGGTAGCGATTCAAGTGAGCGTGCTATCCAGTACTGCCAGCGATCAGAATTGATCCGTTCTTCTGGAAGTTGACTGATCCAATAATAAACGCCACTCCATGCTTGTTTGGCTAATAGTTTTCTTAGTAAATACTCAACTTGATCGGCACGATCCTCGCTCGTCATTTGCTTTAGAAGCGTTGATGCTAGGGCTATATTGTCTTGGCTAATTAGTTGTTTGGCGATTCGTTGGTTAAGTCGTGTGCTAGCCTGTTCGCTGAAAGCATAGGTTTTTTTAAACTGTTTATATAACCGATAAGTCTCTTCTGGTTGACGATATGCATAACGATATAAACCGTGCTCAATAATATCAATAATGTGTTGTGAAGCAATGTCATGCGATAATGCTTTGCGGGTGCGACTTTTGACTTCTTTAACTGTTTGTGGTGATTTATGTACCTTTAAATATAGATCAGCTAAGTAGCTATCACTTGCGCTCATATTCTTTTGGACATATTTAGCTAGTGAAGTGTTACTTTTATCGACGGCTAAGGTATAGCGTTGCCATAATTTTGATGGGGTGAGGTGCCCCTGTTTTTTCCATTCAGCAAATATGGGGTTACATGCGTTAGGCTGTGAACGGTTACTTAACCACAATTGGTCTACTGCTGTGACATCGAGTGGTTCACCAGTATGGAGTTGTGCCTGTAAATGAAAGCACTTCAGTTCGGTTTTTTTGACACTATCTTGATAATAACGTTTATAATCGGGCCAGTTTTTTTGCTCTGCTAAGTAATCTAACCATTTAGAACGCAATCTATCCCCTAAATAGCTTTTGTTATGCTGTGTAATAAACTGTGTGATGGCTTTTTTATCACGGTTACTGGTAGCGCTAACCCCGTATTTACTGATTCTGGCTGCTTTACGTCGGCTGTCTAAGGTACGGCTAAGCTCGGCATAGCTTAAGTATGGATATAAAGGATAAGTCGTTAGCTGAGATTTTAGTGCTTGGTAACCCTGTGGATCCTTGTTATCGAAGGCTTTTTTTGCCTCGATATAGAGAATACGTTCTTTTGCATGCTTATCTTGGCTGTTTTCCAAAATATCTATTTTGGCCGTATCGGTAGCAATAGCATGGGTCGATATCAAAGAACTAAGTAATATAGTAGAGATAAGGGCCGGAATGGGTAAAGAACTTCGTAGGTTGGCAACCATCTTTATACAGGTAAGCATAGTAATCCTAAGTATTGATCCTAAATAGTTATCTTTATTGAAAAATAATAGGCTACATTACGTAACCTTAATTTTTATCTTTGCTTTCTATCTTTTATGCAGTAAGTAGTACTTTTAACATAATATAACACAGCGTAGCGGCCACGCTTTACAGTAATGTAACAGCTTGCCCCCTCGATCTCTAGCGGTAATACAAAGACCTTATGGAACTGATTAAATTTGAACAATGTTCACTGCATTACGGTGAACAGGTATTAATGGATGGTATCGACTTGTCCATTCAAAAAGGGCAAAAGATTTGTCTAGTAGGCCGTAACGGCACAGGTAAATCGACCTTACTTAAGCTGATGATGGGCACAGTAAAGCCTGATGGCGGCAGTATATGGCGGCGCCAGGGCCTGCGTATTGCTTATTTGGAGCAGGATCTGCCTAGTGCTGATGAATTAACCGTTTATGATGTCGTTGCTTCGGCATTCGCTGATTTGGGTGAATGCTTAACGGCTTATCGCCACTTATCGCTAACGGCCCATGACAGCGCCTCGTTGGATGAGTTAGCACGTCTGCAACAAATCATCGAAAATCAAGATGGCTGGGTGTTACAGCAGACGATTGAAGCCACATTGTCACGTTTTACCCTTGATCCAGATGTCACTATGGGTGAATTGTCCGGTGGTTGGCGTCGACGTGTATTACTAGCTAAGGCCTTAGTGATTGACCCGGAACTACTACTGTTAGACGAGCCGACTAACCATTTGGATATTCAAAGTATCGAGTGGATGGAGAAGCAGTTAGCGGCATTTAATGGCGCACTGGTCGTTATCAGTCACGATAGACATTTATTACAGCAGTTGGGCAATCGTATTGCCGAGTTGGATCGCGGGCACTTATGGTTTTATAACGGCACGTATCAAGACTTTATTGACGGCAAAGAAAAGCGCTTAGAAGAAGAGGCTCGCCATCACGCCTTATTTGACAAACGCCTAGCAGAAGAAGAAGTATGGATTCGTCAAGGTATTAAGGCCCGTAGAACCCGTAATGAAGGCCGTGTGCGCCAGTTAGAAAAGATGCGTGATGAGCGTCAGCAGCGTCGCGAAGTACAGGGTAAATCTTCATTCGTGATTGATAAGGGAGAATCGTCCGGCAAGGTGGTCTTCGAAATTGAGAACTTGCGCTTTCGCTGGAAAGAGGATCAACCTTGGATTATTGATGACTTTTCTACTCGTATATTACGTGGTGATCGCATCGGTATTATCGGTAGAAATGGTACGGGTAAAAG
>JBLHVX010000154.1:0-4750 GCA_047628835.1 Granulosicoccus sp. | reverse complement strand
TCAACCGTGCCTACCTTTGCGACACGACCGACATCATTTCGCCCTAGATCAATCAGCATCAAATGCTCTGCTATTTCTTTAGGATCTGCTAACAATTCTTTTTCTAAGGCTATATCTTCATCTTCAGTATAGCCACGGCGACGAGTACCTGCGATGGGTCGAACAGTAACCTCATCATTTTCTAAGCGCGCTAAAATTTCTGGGCTAGAACCGACTATTTGATGGTCGCCCATATCCACAAAATACAAATACGGTGATGGATTAATACTACGTAAGGCACGATAGAGGTTTAATGGCTCTGCATCAAAGTCCATAGACAAACGTTGCGAAACCACCACCTGCATAGTATCGCCATCCAAGACATATTCTTTGATGGTATCTACCGAGTCCGCAAATGCCGCCTCGCCCGTATGCGATTGAAACAATTGTTCTGCGCGCTCCCCTGCCTGTAAATTAACGGGCTGCTGTACGGGTAACGGCTGTTGTAGCTGGCAACCTAAATCATCTAACCGACGTTCGGCTTTATCGAATGCTTGATCAATATCGGGGTTGGCCATAATGACGAAGTTTAATGTGCCCGATAAATTATCGAAAATTAAAATTTCGTCCGATACCATCAACAGAATATCTGGCGTCCCAATAATATCTTTATTAACACCCGCTTTGAGTTTTGGCTCGACATAACGCACGCAGTCATAGCTAAAGTACCCCACTAAACCACCGTGAAAACGAGGCAAACCCTCTAGCTCTGGCGCACGATAACGTGCTTTAAATGCCTCCACAAATGCGAGAGGATCGGCTACCGTATGAGTTTCAGTCACCACACCGTCAACTTCTATCGTAACAACGTCATCACACACTTTAAGTAACGTCCGGCAAGGCAAGCCAATAATAGAGTAACGGCCCCATTTTTCACCGCCCTGCACCGATTCAAATAAATAAGAATACGCTCCCTTTGCTAGCTTAATATAAGCAGACAGCGGCGTTTCAACATCGGCCAAAAACGTGCGCATAACGGGGATACGATTAAACCCTTCTGCGGCAAGCCGTGAAAATTGTTCTACATTCATGGGATAAATACTATCGTTTAAAAACTTTATGGATTATATATAGGCATTCAACTATATAAAGGAACAACAATAAAGTGAGATATTTTTTTGTCTGACTAGGCGCTCAATGCAGATAATAGCCACTCTATTGGCCAATTGAGGAACGACGTCAGACAGAAAAATAGCCTCTTTTTGTGTTCATTTATATCGTTGAATGTCTATATGTTACGCATTAACGTACTTTGCTTAACTGTTCACGCATTGCGTCAATAGTTGTTTTATAGTCATCTTTACCAAAAATGGCCGACCCTGCCACAAACGTATCGGCGCCAGCGGCAGCGATTTCTGCAATATTGTCAACCGTCACACCACCATCAATTTCTAACCGAGTGTCTAAACCCAGAGCATCAATAGCTGTTCGTGCTTCGCGTAGTTTATCTAAAGTATAAGGGATGAATTTTTGCCCGCCAAAACCGGGGTTAACCGACATCAGTAACAGCATATCCAACTGAGGTAACACATGGCGAATACCCTCTATCGACGTCGCAGGATTTAAGACCAAACCCGCCTTACAGCCTTTTTCTTTGATCAGCTGTAACGAGCGATCCACGTGGCGAGAAGCATCGGGGTGAAACGTAATATACGTCGCGCCCGCATCGGCAAACATACTGATCAAATCATCGACAGGATTAACCATCAAATGTACATCTATTGGCGCTGTGACTCCGTGCTTACGTAAAGCACTACAAACCATTGGGCCAATTGTTAGATTCGGCACATAGTGATTATCCATCACATCAAAATGCACTATATCAGCGCCTGCGGCTAAAACATTATCCACTTCCTCACCTAAACAGGCAAAGTTAGCCGATAAAATAGAAGGAGCAATCATTGGAGTCTGCATACCATACCCTTGCTTAAATCATAATATAAAAACCGTCATTGTAATTGATAACGTTACGACACACCACGTGCTCAGCGTGGTCTACACTATATATATGAACAAAACGTTATATTTAACCAGCATACTCATTTTCGGCTGCTGCCTGCCTACGGCCTACGCGTGGTCACAAGCGGCTATCGAAGAGGAGCCGACCGAAGAAGTAGCCGAGCAAGAAGAAAGTGCAGAAGAAACTGAAGAAGAAGCTGAAGAAGAAACTGAAGAGAGTAAAAAAGCACCAACTAGACTTTCAAGCCGCTTACCCCGCTCAACCATGGCTCTGGACCCGAAGCACAAGATGTCTCTGCTTGTCGCGCAATTATCTAATGGCGAAGCCCATTGGCTAAACGATGGGAAAAGTGAGTTTCTTGCCATTTGGCAAGAAGACCGTTCAGGTGACGCCCAAGGGGCACTACTCATATTACACGCCGAAGGGGAAAACCCCTCTTGGCCACGGACTACGCAGCCATTACATGACTCATTGCCCGAATATGGATGGGCAACAATGGCTATTCAATTACCAGATCCCGTGCCTAAACAACAACCTACACGAACACTGGATGCTAAAGTCATTCCGCCCACACCTGATCGCGACATTAGCAATGAAGAATTAGAGGGCAGCGGCGATACTGTTGAGGATGACGGCACTAACAAAGAGGAAAGTGCAGCAATCAATAACCAACCATCAATGGAAGCGCCGAATGAACCAACAACAACAGCAGCAGCAAACACAATACCCCCTCTATCAGCAGAAGAAATCGAAGCGATTGCCGAAAAAAGACTTACCGCTGCCATTAAATTTTTACACGACAAGGGGCAATTTAATATCGTATTAATGGGTAATGGGACAAGCGCTATTCGTGGTCACAAATTAATGAGGAGCATTACCCCCATTATTGAAGATGCGCGATTAAAAAAGAAAATAGAAAAACCCATTCGAGGGTCAATTATTTTCAATGCAAGAAACAAACTCCCTTCGGAAAAAAAAATTTACGAAGATTGGTTTTTTGATCCTGAAATACCCGTATTAGATGTTTACATCTCATACGACATTCGCAATGAGCGCGATGCAAAAGTAAGAAAAACCATGGGAAAAAGAGACAATGCTGTCGCGTACAAACAAATCAAAATAACTGAAATATCCTATGAAAAAAGCTGGAAAGAAAATCAACTTTCTCGTCGCGTTAGAAGTTTTTTAGATGCTTACATTCAAGGCATCGAAGTCGAAAATGCAAGATTCGTAAAAAAACAAGCACTATAGCGAAGGACTACAGCCACTCTTTTGCGATACCACCAACACTAGTTAGCAACAATATCGAGCCGAACATACGATAAAACCTCACATTATCCGCCTTTAACAAATAGTCATGCAACCGCAAACCAATGACATGCCCTATTGCGGCGCAAGGCAATAACCACAAGTGATGCACTAGCTGCAGGTCCACGCCATAATAAATAAACGACGACATTTTTATTACCACTAAGATAAACCACAATACAAACAACGTATCGCGCAATTGTTCTTTGGCGACACTTTTAACAAACACCGCAACGATTAATGGCGCACCGATCAATGATGTACCACTAACATAACCGCCCAACATCAAGAAGATAACATCCAGCACTTTATGATTACTTCGAAAAGGTCTATTAAGAATATATGACAAAGCATATACCGTGATAATGGAAAAAATAATCACGCTCATCACCTTAGGTGGCAACGTTAACAAACCAAAAACACCTATCATTTTAGGCACAATCATAATGCCCAACGCCTTTTTCAAATAAGGCCAGTCAACACCCGACAGTGCCGGCTCATCAGCATCAACCTCTGAGCGTACTTTTTTCTTATGATTCTGATACACCGTGAGCGATGAAAATATCAGTAAATGCACGGCAATAATGGGAAGATAAACCAGTGGTTGATTGTCAATCAACAATAAAAAAGGCAATGCAAATACAGCACCCCCAAAACCAAATCCTGAACGTACTACACCGCTCCAAATAAAGAGCAAGCCTATTAGGGCGTACTCATACCATTCTAAGCCTATCATTCGCGAATAACTTCTTCACCAGAATCTAACACTTGATTTAGCTTTTCCTCACGCTGCTCACGCCATTGCTTTAACTTTGCCACAATAGCCTTGGGCTTATAAATTAATGGTTTAGAATTTTCTAACCCTTGCTGTGCTTCTCGACCTTCAACAATTTCCCGAGCGCGATAAAACGCAGTAGTAAAACTACTTGCAGGCGCGTCTTGGTTAAACAAAACATCTTTAAAAAAGGCCTCGCCAAAGTAAGTCATCGTCGAGCGATCGCTACAACCGAACGACGTTTTATCTGCTGATGCGGCAGTAATCACCATCATATAATTATCTTTAATTTCTTTAATGAAACCACCCGAATAACAGGCAGAAATCACCACCACTTTATGCTTGACAGGCAAGGCTGCGAGTATGTCACCTAACTTTTTAGCCGGCAAAGACTCTAGCAACAAGCCGGGCTGCGCTAAATAGAAACTGAAGTCGGACGAGCCGTGGCTGGACAAATAAACAAATAAAATATCGTTTTTCGCATCCATTTTTGACGATACTGACTGCAAGGTTTTTTCGATACTCGTCACCGTAGCAAATGGATGTTCCTTATACTCAAAACGATTATTGATCAACGCAATAGAGCGATTGCTAGCGTGATAGTAATCGTCAAACCATTGCTTAACCGAATTCACTTCACGACGAAAAACGCCTTGTGTACCATCACC
>JBLHVX010000153.1:0-4771 GCA_047628835.1 Granulosicoccus sp. | reverse complement strand
CTGATAAAGCGAATGGGCCTGTTGGCCGCTTTATGTCATGGGTCGATAGGCAGTCAGCCCAGCAACTTTCAAGTATACATATTCGTGACTGGCATAACCCCGAATGTGACCAGCAAAAAAGCCACCTCGCCCAATTCGGCCAACACTGTATTCAAGATACCGAGGGAGCAGAATTTATTTTTGACGTTTCTCTTGATAGCTCTCTAGATAGCTCTCTAGATTCCTCCCTAAAAGACAGTGTAATAGTCAATAGCACCACCCTAAATGACTTTGAGGGTACAGCGCTAAGCGATCATTTAAACCAATGCATACAAAACAATCCATCGTCCGAAAAAATACGCCTAGGGCTTATCGGCGTATGGACCGAAGCCAAAATACTCTTTTTAGCCTACGAACTCAGCACCCGTTATCCCCAATGTGATATCGCCGTCTGTAGTGCGCTTACCGCTAGCTCTTCACGTAGCCAGCATTTCTTAGCATTACAGCAATTAGAACGCGTCGTTGGCGTTACCGTCATAGATTCTATTGGTGAGTTTATTCAATTCTTAGGTGGCGAAGAGACTGCAACGCAGCACAAAAACCTCAATCAATCCCTAGATATTCACTACAGTGATCAAATAGCATCAGACGATGAAACCGATCATCTTATTCGCTACCTGTTTCGCGACTGTAAAAAAATCACATTAAAAGTATTAGATGGGGGCTTCTCTGGCAATATCGTCGCGGGCGTTAATAGCATCGACGTACATGGGCATGAACAAGCCTCTCATGTAATTAAAATTGGCCCACGCGACTTAATGGCAAAAGAGCGTACCGCTTTTGAGCAAATTGAAACCGTGCTCGGTAACAACGCCCCCGCTATTGCAGAATACGCCGACGGCCATCAAAAAGGCGCAATCAAGTATCGTTATGCCTCTATGGGTGCAGGTAGCACACGCTCACTACAAGAATGTTTTCATGCTTTTTTTGAAGGAAAAGAAACGCTACATAATATGCATCAACATCTTGATGCCGTATTCGATGAACAACTCTCTAAACTATACCGTGCAGCAGTCAACGATAGTCAAAACTTACTCGATTACTATTGCTTTGATTCTCAGTGGGCAGGTTCTATTAAAAATAAAATAGAAGAACTCATTGGCCACTGCCCCGAAGAAGATGCATTACTACTACCGGGTAATAAAACCGCCAATAACCTGTATAAATTTTATCAGCAAGGTCTTGATCAACTTCCGCCTATCGTTTCTGACTTTCCATTCTCTTTTGTCCATGGCGACCTTAATGGCGCGAACATCATCATCGACGAAAAAGATAACGTATGGCTGATTGATTTCTTTCATACCCATCGTGGTCATGTATTAAAAGACTTTGCCAAACTAGAAAACGACCTTTTGTATATTTACACACCAGTCAACAATGAAAACGATTTGCAAAGCGCATATTGTTTTACGGACTTCCTTATAAGCTTGTATGATCCATTTGATACGACTGCCGAGCTACCTGCACAATTCATCGGCACACAGTTCGATAGCGCATGGCAAATCATTAAAAAAATAAGAACAATGGCTGGGCAGTACATCAATAAAGATGCCCCTTACCGAAAAGAACAATGGCTGCTTCCGCAACTACGTTATGCTGTGCATACCATGGGATTTGATGAGCCTAATAAGCTTCAACGCATTTGGGCGTTATATACTGCAAGCGCACTATCCGCTCAATTTAAATAAAAAAACGAAAAATTAATATGATCATTCCTAAGTATTGGGCAGAAGCACATTCGGTAATAAAGATAAATGGACGTAATCAGACTTACCGAAGGTTTGGTTGGTCTAACCTAAGCAATGAAGATGCACAGCTTGCAGCAAAAAATCGTGTTGATGAAGCGGTCACGCTTGCTCAGGCAGGTGAGAATGTTCGTCGGATCGATCATAAGGTCGCTTATAACGGGGCTGAGGGCTTGCCCATTCGCGAGGAAGTCATTAGAACTTTTGATGAAGTAGTCATTTCACGTAATAGTTATGGTGCTTTATGCCTTAATACACCGGATGTCGTTTTTGCTGATATCGATATTATAGAAAATTCATTTCGCACAAAACTTTTTCCTATTTATATTTTACTATTGCTCGGTGCGATTTTTTTTGGTGTGAGTGATGGATTAAAATCGGTAGGATTTCTTACGTGTACAGGCACCCTAATGGCATTGTTTTTTTTGGAGATGTTATATAGATTTTTTTCAACTTTGTTTTTACCATCTGTAGAAGAGAGAGCACTAAACAAGATAAGGAAATTCTCTAAAAACAATCAAGACTGGCGACTCCGTATTTACAGAACGCCACATGGCTATCGAGTGATGGTTATGCACACCTGTTTTGGTGCTAATAATGAAGAGGTTTACCGTTTTTTTGATGCAGTTGGAACAGACCCTTATTACGTTAAAATGTGCCGAAATCAACAATGCTTTCGCGCACGTGTTAGTCCCAAACCTTGGCGTATGCACATGGATCGCATTGCCTCTGGGAGCGGTGTTTGGCCCGTTAAACCAGAACGGCTAAAAGCTCGACAGCAATGGGTAAGGCAGTATGAACACGAGGCTCGTAAGTTCTCTGCGTGTGCCTACATAGAGTCTATAGGCAGTAAGCACCTTGATCCAACAGCAGAGCGAGTGCGTGCAATTCACGATGACTATAGCCAGGCAGGTCGTTCTTTACCCTTAGCATAAATAATAAAATCAAATTAAAGGTATTTCAGTTTGGATTATATAGAATCAAATAAAACTCATGTGCTAACACCACTCAAATACCATAGCGATATTTGCGATCACTTAAAAAAACAAGAGCAAGGGCTTTGGGCATGGTTTGCATCGGATGCCTATACAGAAAAGCATGTCGAGTATCAAAAACTAGAGTTATTAAAATCGACAATTCGACTTAATCCAGAAAGTAATGCTCACCTTTATACTTTAGCGGAGAAAGCACGCAATGCATTGGCTATAGACTTACCGCTAACACTTTATCAAGCGCAATCATCTGTTGAGGGTTTAAATGCAGCACTCATTTTTTTACCTGATGAAATCGCAATTATATTGCAAGGAGATATTCGTTCTAAGCTAAATGAAAGTGAATTGCTCGCTGTCTTTGCCCACGAAATAGCACATCACAAATTATATGCCATCGACAATGGTGATTATTTTACCGCCATGCGGATATTGCACTGGTGCTGTTCTCAGCCCGATTGCGCCCCTCCTTTTTATGAAACCGATCGGCGCTACCAATTGTTTACAGAGGTCTACGCAGATCTTGGCGCATTACAAGTATTGGGCGAATGGAAGACAGCGGTATCGAGTCTAATTAAAGTGAGTACTGGTCTTAACGAAGTATCAGTAGACGATTATTTGACGCAAGCAGATGAGGTACTTACTCAATTAGAGGCTGGATCTAAAGGAATTTCTCATCCTGAAACCTTTCTAAGAGCTAAAGTGTTACATACCGTTGAAAAAGGGGGGGAGTGGTATGCAGATATCGCCCAAATGCTGACAGGCAACTTGGATGTCACCTGTATGGATCTCCTTGATCAAATAACCTTAACTCAAGTGTCAGAAGATACAATTAAGGCAATGCTAGCTAACCCTATAATGCAAACAGATACTCTGGAAACATCTGCTCAGCAATATTTTCCAGAGACTAACTGGTCGTCGTTAACGTCTGTCGATATCGATAAGATGCAAGCGATCATCAAAAAATCTAAAGAAAAGACATTGAATTATTTAAGCTATGTACTTCTAGATCTTGCCACTGCAGATGAAGATACTCAACCGATTAGTTTAATCATTGCATTACAGCTAGCTAAGACACTAGAAATAGATAAGGTATTTGAGCCTGTGTTACGTAAAGAATTGAAAAAGAAAAAAGCAGATATAAAAAACTTACTCGATAATGCACAAGAAAAAATAGACGAGGCGAACAATGCCCATAGCCACTGAAATTGATAACAAAACATTTGTCCAGCAACTGGATGAGTGGCGAGCCATAGGTAGTATTGGCACGGATGATATTCTTTCCATGGTATTGCCGCTATTTGAGCAGGTGGCTGAATTACACGCACTAGGGCGTGTTGCACCATTAAACGGGGTAGATTCCTTGAGTGTCTCCTTAGGGCATCTTTGGTTTCACAATAGCCATGCAACACTCGCCATATCAAATGATAAAGCCGTAAAAGTACTGGAAGAGGAAATACCTCAATCAAATTTGCGCATTATCGGCCAGTACAGTCAGACTCGATCTGATCAAGGTACATTAACTATTGATGCGCAAGTGGCCAGCCGCGATGAAGAAGAACCCAGAATTGCTTATTATCCAGACTATATTGCCTGGGAGGAGAATGTTGATCATCACGATGCATTAAGTGATATCTATGTATTAGGGCTGATAATTGGTAGCCTAGCGACTCAACTCGACCTTACCGATACAGAAGACTTGAATACCTTTGTGGCTATGCGTCACGACGTCTCGCGCTTAAACGAGCGCTTACACTTGGCGGTCTCTCAGGTGATAGCCAGCATGACCGCATTACATCGCCACGAACGACCGCAAGATTTATCAACCATTGTTGAAGCGCTGCGTCATTATCGTGATCAAGATATCAACGATAACTTAGCCTATGAACCCAGTGAAGACGCCGATGATAAGCTAGCGATTCAAACTCACTTGCGGAACAAGTTATTTGAAATTAGTCGACGTAACCGACTATTGTATTTCCGTGAAACCAGCTCAAC
>JBLHVX010000152.1:0-4776 GCA_047628835.1 Granulosicoccus sp. | reverse complement strand
TAGGGGTAACGTATGCGCATAGGTCATACGCACTAGGAACGCAGCATAAATATGCTATACGACAGTAAAGCGCCAAAAAAGGCCACTAACTTGAGCATAAACAGTGACTTATTGACTAAAGCTCGCGACTTAAATATTAACCTATCGGCAACATTAGAAAACGCGCTAGAAAAAGTAGTCCGTGAGAGCACTCGTGCTAGATGGCTTAAGGAAAATAAAACAGCACTCAAAAACTGCAATACATTAGCCGACGAACACGGGTTATTTGCGGATAAAGATCGAGGGTTTTAATGGATCAATTTAGTGTGTATGTCAATACGGATGATGACAGTCGCAAAATATATCCTTATTTTGTTAATGTGCAAACGGAGCTCCTTGATGCCTTAAATAGTCGCGTCGTAATACCATTAACCAACACGAAGCCGAAACAAAACCTACCCGCTAATATTTGCCCTAAAGTTACTATCAATGGCGAGCAGTTTTATTTACTTACCTGCCAAATCACCACTGTAGCAAGTTCATTTTTAAAAGAAAAAGAAGGCTCTTTTGTTATCAACAAAGAAGTTATTATCAATGCTGTCGATTTTATTTTTTCAGGGATTTGACTGCCAATCAAAATACCTGCATCAAATTCGAAGCGACTAATGTAAAGAGCTACGCGCCATGAAAGATTGTAATCAATGCGGTAAATGCTGTATCAAATACGGTGATGGCGCTCTTTCGGCAACAAAAGGAGAGATCGACCTATGGGAGATATTTAACCCAGACATATTCAAATTTGTTAACCAAAACGAGATCTGGTTCGATCCTACATCAGGCTCTAGATTAAGAACATGCCCCTTCCTCGAAATATCAACCCAAATAAATCCTCTCGCCAAAAAAAAATACACCTGCAGCATTTACGCAGATAGACCTGAAGACTGTCGCCATTACCCCAGTCTAATCCCTGAAATGATTAGAGATGAATGTGAGATGATTGAAGTAATAGATTTAGAAAACATTAAAAAAGCACAGATTAAATTAGATTTATTAATGCAAGATAGCCGCCCGCCAAGCTCCGCATAGGGTGAAGTCACGATAGCCTGAAGCGCCAGTGGAACAGCCGCCCTAGCCGCGTGCTTTTGCAGGCACATGACAAGCCTGTATATTAAAATACTGAGCCTGGCTGTTTTAAAAACTCTACTTCTTTATTTGTTGACTCACGATTTAAAATTATATTTCGATGAGGGTATCTACAGAACTCTTCATTATATTTCTATGCTTAACTTCAATCCGCGTTCGATTGAATCTCGTTACTTCCATATAAATCAATAGCTACGTCAAGCGGCAAGTCATACACACTTGTTAACCGCCCCTAATAACGCCAAGAAACCATTCATCCGCGAAACACTAAGATGTTTGTCTAAACCCAGCTCTCGATACCGTTCTTCTATATCAATCTCACTGATTTCTTCGCTGGTTTTTCCGTTAAACCAAAACAACAATAAAGCCGATAGACCTTTAATAACATTGGCGTCGCTGTCGACCAGAAAGTAATGTTTATTGTCGACGGTTTGATGCTGCACCCATACGAGTGATTCACAGCCCTTCACTAAGTAATGCGGCTCGCGGACCTGCGGCTTGGCTTGTATCGAGTTGCCCCATTGCAGCAATGTTTTAAAACGCTTTTGCCAAGAAGGGGCACCTAGCAAGTCCTGCCACCGAAGATGCGATAGATCATCGCCCAGTGGGGCATAGGTATTGGTATAAGTAGATTCGATTACTGAAGTGGGGGCAGGTGATAAAGTCGAAGACGCTTGCAATGACGCAGATAAAAAATCATCCATGGCCGCCACTAGGCGATCAATATCTTGATAAGTATTATAAGCCGCAAGGGAAATACGCAAACCATTGTCGGCTCCATATATAGGGACTAATGATTGCCATAAAGTGTGCGCACAATGCTGACCCACACGTACGGCAATATCGCTTTCATCAAGCCAATACTCAACATCGCTTAACGAAAAAGAATTGCCTGTGCTAATAAAGGTAGCGATACCCACATTATTTTCTGGCGATGTGATTAATTGCAGTCCGGTAGAAGGTGAACATACGATTGAGAGCTGGTCATGTAAATAGGCTACCAACTCCTGCTCATAAGCTTGCATTGCTGGGCGATTTTGCTGTTGCCAAAACAACAAGCACGCCTGTAAACCCGCTATAGCACTTAGCGACGATGTGCCTGCCTCGAACCGTTGCACACCACCCACAAAGGTACTGTACTGCAAAGTAACATGATCGACCATTTCGCCACCTACATGTAAAGGTGACATTTTTTCCAACAACGCTGGTGCCGCATACAACAAGCCAATACCTGTAGGGCCATAAAACTTATGCGCTGAACACACTAAAAAATCGCACTGCCATTGCACTGATTGCAAAGGTATATGGCAAGCAATTTGCGAGGCGTCTAGCACTATGATGACACTAGGAAAGCGCTGTTTAATTTGCGCAAGAATAGTAAAGTCGATGACTTCGCCTAACACATTCGATGCTACTGATATCGACACGATACGCGTGCACTCATTGATCACATCGGACCAGCGCGAAAAATCCGAGCGCCCAGTTTCGTCAGCGGGTAAAAACACCAGCTCACATTGTTTCTGCTCAGCTAACCGTTGCCACGGCAATAAGTTAGCGTGATGTTCGCTCGCTAATAGAACGATCTCGTCGCCTACACTACACAAATTCGCCAGACCGTAAGATACCAAATTGATCGCTTCGGTGGCACCTGAAGTAAACACCACTTCATCGGCGTTGTTTGCACCTAAAAACTCAGATGCGAGTTGGCGGGTGTGCGTCACCATATCGGTTGCTGCTCGCGCTAGGCGATGGCTAGCACGCTGGGCATTACCGTTTTGATGAAGATAAAAATGGGTGATTGCGTCGATAACGCATTGGGGCTTTTGCGTGGTCGCCGCATTATCGAGATACACTAACGACTGATTAGCCGTTTGAACAAACAAGGGGAATTGAGTTTTAAACTGTTCGACATCGAAATTCATAGGCAGCTATTGTTGTATTATTCTGTTTACCTGAATCGCCTGAATCTACCCTAACTACCCAAAACGCTCATCTAGATAGCGAACAATATCGCCAGATTCATAAAGCCACTTTACGCTATCACCGTCTTCAATGAGCAAGCACGGCACCATCACTCGCCCACCTTGCTTGACCAGCTCTTCACGATACTGCGGGTTTTTAATATCGCGTATGTCGATCGTGACATTTAATCGATGTATTGCACGGCGGGTTATCACACAAAAAGGGCAAGCATAGAGCTGATATAAGGCCAAGCCCTTGGCTTTGACCTGCGCCTGGGTTTGATCTGCCTCACTGCGCTTGACGGATCTGGGGTTGGTTAGCCAACTGATGAATACGATGATCATGCCAAGACCGTTTCTGAGCGCTTTTACTATCATTTGATATGCCTATTTGATCCTAGAAATTGAACCTTAAAAAAAATTATTTAGGGGCGGGAGTGTATAGCGGTGCTGGGGGTTTGTAAAACAGCACATTAGCACTCACACCTACTAATGTTTCCGCGTATAATGCCGCCAAGCGACTGTTATACGCACGCCACCTACATTAGGGCTACACTATACTAGTGCAGCTCACTTATTCTATAAGGCCACACCATTGAAAATTGACATTTACACCAGCATAAAGAACGGCAGCAAAAATATATCGGTCCCTAAAGGCACTAAAATCGACAGCATTAGCTTTCCTTTCGATCTTGATCCAGACCTACTGACACTATCACCTTTTAGAACACGCTTAGAAGTCGTAACAGGCAAAGCCCATTCGGCGCTAGATCAAGATGATGTGATCAAACAAATCGAAGAAAAAGGTTATGCCATCCATGGGGCAAAAACCCTACTTGATCTTGGATCTAAAGCTGATCTTGGCGCTAAAAAAGATACTGCATCGACAGATGCGAGTTAAGTGATATGACTATTGTTGAAATCACCCAGGAACCTGTCGAATTGTATAAGATACTCAAGTTCGAAGGCTTAGCCAGTAGTGGCGCAGAAGCTAAAATAGCCGTTGCTCAAGGCCACGTACAACTTAATGGCACCGTCGAAACTCAAAAACGCAAGAAAGTAATGTCGGGCGATACCATCATCTTTAACGGTGATACTTTGCACATCAAGCTTGCGTAGGCTCTCGTTTTAACAGCATCTCGATTTAACAACACTCAACTTAAAAGCAATATGCAAGAGATCCGCTAGATGGAATACATGTTAAGCATGTTCAGCATGGGCGTATTTGCAGTAACCGGCGTTATTGCTACTCGACACAAAAACCTCGACATTTTAAGTGTGGTAATGCTCGGGTCAATTACCGCGCTAGGTGGCGGTACGATTCGCGATATGATTTTAGGTAACTACCCTATTTACTGGGTGAATGACTTATGGTATTTATGGGTATCAGTGTCGGTATCCTTCATCGCCTTTTTTATTATTAAGGCCTTGTCTAATCGTTACCAATTACTACTTTATATGGATGCATTAGGGATATCGTTATTTTCGATCACCGCCGCGTTAAAAACCACTAATCTAGGTTATTCACCGTCTATTGCCGTTGTGATGGGTATTATTACCGCTATTTTTGGTGGCATTATGCGAGACATTTTATCTGATAGCCCCTGCTTACTGCTGAGCAAAGAACTCTATGCCACACCCGTACTGGCCGGCCTGAGTATTTTTGTAACGCTTAATCATTACTTACCCAATC
>JBLHVX010000151.1:0-4786 GCA_047628835.1 Granulosicoccus sp. | reverse complement strand
TCGTTTTTAATAATATCGATTTTACCTATGCTACGCCCCCCAAAATGTCGTGCAGCTTATCGGTCGATGACTATGTAGACAACTATGTAGACAACAGTGTAGACAGCAATGTGGATAGCAATATAGATAGCAATCCACAGCAGACATTAATAAAAGGTTTGAATTTATCAATACCCGGGAAAAGCTTCACCGCTATTGTGGGTCCTAGCGGGTCGGGCAAATCGACATTAGCCTATTTGCTCGCACGCTTTTGGGATGTGCAGTCGGGCTCCATCACTATTGGGGGAATTGATATTCGAGAACTGTCGGTTGGTAAGCTATGTTCGCTGACGACATTTGTTCTTCAAGAGGTGTTTATTTTTACACGCTCTATTCGCGATAATATTTGTTTGGGCAAGCCAAATGCAAGCCAAGAAGAAATAATAGTGGCTGCCAAAGCCGCGTATGCCCATGAGTTTATTGTGGCGCTGCCCAAAGGCTATGACACTATTCTACACAATGGTGAGGGCTTATCACTGGGACAAAAGCAGCGCATTTCTATTGCAAGAGCCCTAATGAAAGATGCGCCTATTCTGGTGTTAGATGAAGCGATGGCGTACGCAGACCCTCAAAGCGAGGCGGAAGTTCAAAAAGCGTTGAATTACTTAATGAAAAAACGCACGGTTATTGTCATAGCACACAGGTTGTCAACTATTACCGGAGCTAACCAAATAGTCTACATTGAAAACGGGACAGTAGTAGAGCAGGGCACCCACGAAGAGTTGTTGATGCTTAATTCTCGTTATGCCTCTCAATGGCGTCATCATATTAAAGCAAAAGAGTTTACGTTAAACAGTCAGCGATAACAGAAACAATTATTGTGGAATAATTTAGTGAAATCAATGTCGGAAATAAACAACGAGTTACATTACATATGATGAAAAAACCTTTTGTAGCGGTGTTAGGCAAGGTTAATTATAGTCAATGGAAAAAGCTGTGGCTATTGAGAGGTGTAGACGGCGGGTTAACCGTAGCACCACTCATTGTTATGGCGATGGTATTACTTTACATACCCGCGGAAACTATGAATACAACCAGCAAAAATACTGATAAATTATGGCTGTTGTGTAGTATTTATATGGCCATAATAGTACTGAGAAAAATCATTATTTGGCGCACCAATCTTCGCCTTAACCAAGTCGCGTTTAGCTATGGTTTAGCGCAGCGTCAGCATACCCTAAAGCATTTACTCTCAATACCTGCGGAAAAGTTTTCTAGGCTACACCGAGGGTCTATTGCCAAGTCATTATCGGATGATCTGGTCTGGCTAGAAACCTGGTATTCATTTACCGCACCTTTACTTTTAGTAGATGCCGTATCGATTGCTATTTTATTAGCTGCAGCGAATATTATTTATTGGCCCTTAGCAAGCTTAACTAGCGTATTTCTGCTGATGTCAGTCTATACCCTGTGGCGCGTAGGGAAAATTACGAAAAAAAATCATCACCATCGTTCTGCTCATGTGTCAGATGCGACGAGATTGATTTCTGAGCATGTTAAAGGCATGGATTTGTTACGTACATTTGGCCAGGCTGATGCACAAGAGGGACAGTTTTCGGCAACAGTAGAAAGCATAAAAAATGAATCTTATCGCTCGGTAAAGCAGACATTACCCGGCGCAGCGATATTTTTTGCTGCGGTTCAAATGTCACTCGCCAGCGCCATTATAATTATTTTACTCATGGATCAGCAACAATCTATCTCGAGGGCTCCTGCCGCGTTTATACCGTCCTTGGCTGTTGCCGATAATATGTTTAACATGATGATATGCATGCTGCTGTTGGCAGCTCTCAATACCCCTATTCGCTCATTATTCACTTATCTTAACTTATGGCAAATGGCTGTGTTAGCGGTAAAAAATATAGCTGAAATAGAAGACGTCAGCGTGCAAAAAAATGGACAAGTGCATACTTTGTCTGGACCACTCACCGTTCAATTTTCACATGTTAGCTATCGTTATGAAGGCGCCAATATCGATGCGCTTAGCGACGTCTCCTTTACCTTGCCTACTAACGCTATTACCGCAATAGTCGGTTCCAGTGGAGCGGGTAAGTCAACGATTTTACAATTGCTGATGCGGTTTTCAGATATCTCAAAGGGAGCCATTTCGATAGCGGGTATCGATATAAGAAACATAGACATCGCCACACTATTAAATCAATTCGCAGCAGTACTACAAGAAACTGAACTTTTTAACGATACCATAAGCAACAATATTCGTATCGGTCGACCTGAAGCATCAATCGATAATATTATTAATGCGGCTAAAAAAGCCTGTATTCATCAAACAATTATGCTGTTGCCAGATGGCTATGACACCATATTAGGAGTATCAGGAAAGTTGCTATCAGGAGGAGAAAAACAAAGGCTGGCCATTGCTCGTGCAATACTTAAAGACGCCCCCATCATTATACTTGATGAGGCAAGCAGTGCATTAGATCCAGAAAACGAATTTTTTGTCCAGCGTGCTATTGCTGCGTTGGCACACAACAAAACAGTCATTATGATTGCTCACCGATTGGGCACTATTATCGATGCGGATCAAATTATTGTCATGGACTGCGGGCGCATCGCTGATATAGGGAGGCATTCAGCGTTATTATCGAAGAGTGGTATTTATTCCCAGCTATGGAAGGCCTACTCGGCAACACACAAATGGAGCATGAGGGCCACATAAACTGACAAGTAATGTTCATGTAAAGAGAGATTTCTTTTGCTTTCGATAATGATAATCATTATCATTATCGAAAGCAATTAATTTCTAGAGGTAATAAGTGGACGTATCCATTGGATTTGATCAGTCAGTCAACGAAGAATGCATGTCTTATCCATGCGGTAGTCAATATAAGATAGTCAGAACGACAATAGATGAAGATATTACTACTATTGCTATCGATGGTCATATAAACGAGGACCTATATATACGCCCACCGCAGGACGATCAATACATTTCATTATGCTTTATGCTGTCCGGCAAAGTAACATCATTTAATCAAGATGGTACTACTGCTTTGGTATGCTCGAAAGGACAAGGCCTTATGGTTTTTCATCGTTCTTTCAGTGGCAGCACCATTATTCATAAAACAAATAAACTATCTGTATTTTCGATAATAATGCCTTATAATTTTTTACGCCGAGTGTTTAAAAATACATCCCGAAAAAAAGTTATTCAGCTATTGGAATGTCAGGAGCGGGAACAATTTTGCCAAAAAGAAATTTTATTAAGCCCTCAAGTGACGTCTATATTACATCAAATGGGTCAAGCTAGACCAAAAGAAGAGCTAAAATATTTTTTTGCCGCTAGTAAAACCTATGAGCTCATCAACTGTTGTTTAGAACAACTCACGCAAAACTGCCATAAGGGGCTTGGTTTATCTATAAATGATATTTCCTGCTTAAAAAAAGCACGGACTATACTGGCTGAAAATATCGCGGAACCACCTTCAATCATCCAGCTATCACGCATGGTGGGCATCAATGATTGCAAGCTAAAACGCGGTTTTAAGCAGCTCTTCAACACCACACCTTTTGGTTATGTTCAAGACCTACGGATGACGCAAGCAAGGCATTCATTACTTGATGGAATGTCTTCGGTGACTTCTGTTGCCAACCAAGTGGGTTACACCAACGTAGGCCATTTTTCGGCCGCTTTTCGCAAGTGTTACGGAACCACACCGGGTGACTTTAAGAAAATATCTCTCCCTATGATAGCCTAATACTATTCGTCACTGGAGTAACGGTGTCCGGTAAAATTTACAGGTAGCTTGTCATCATTGGCTTCAGATGGTTCTCATATAGCTTCTGACGGTTTTTCTTGAGCATGCAACCTTTCAGAAACCTCCAAACTTGTTTCGTTATCTTAGACAAATTAGTGTGGAATGCGCGAAACTGATCTTTTAGGCTCCCGTTAACGTAGTCTTCCTGTTTCTTGAGGTGTCTCTTTTCTTGCGTTGTTCCGTCCGTTGGCATACCAAATTTCTCGGCTTGTTTGTGGCTAAATAGGCGGGTTAAAATAAAGGTAATCATTCCGATGATGGCTTGCTGCTTAATCGCCGTTTCATTCTTCCCCCACGCTTTTGCATTAGCCATGTCATTCTTGTGATTATCAAAATATTTTTCTTCATCCCAGCGCCGATGATAAAGAAACGCAATGACACCCGCGTTCAGGGTTAAGTCATTCGTCAGATATTCATAAGTTTCACCCGTATAACTTTTGTACCTAATAAGTCTCCACGGCTCTCCTGAGCTGTCCAAATGAATCAACTGATCTTTTTTTACACCTTGTTTCTTGTTACTGCTGGTCACCTTTACCGACTCTGAAACGGTATAATTTAAATTGGATTTCATCCGTGTAATTGTTGTTACCCCATGCTTCTGCTTCCGTAGGTCCCAGTAATTGGCATCAATAAAGCCTCGGTCTACAACCCACAGAGAGCTCTTTTGAGTGGTTAAATCACTATTTTTCCACCGTTCTTTGACGAATCGAATCTCCGATATCGAACTGATATCAATGTCCATATCAACGGGTAGTCCTGAGCGAAGATCAAACACGTTGAGCTTTAAATGCCCCTTGGAGCTATCTGTGCCACCCTGGCTCGGTGTGATTTTGTAAAAGTGGCAAGACTCGGGTTGATAGGAGCCATCCATTGCATACACATCCCTATCTCCTATGCCTTTGAGCGTTTTCAATCGATCAGGCAGTTGTTTTTTCGCGGCCTGATACAATGCCTTGCAAGCATGCTCTGTT
>JBLHVX010000150.1:0-4797 GCA_047628835.1 Granulosicoccus sp. | reverse complement strand
GCATTAGCGCTTCTTTCTTAGTTAGCTTGTCAAAAGTACCATCTTGGCTTTGAGTTTCAAACTCACGGTAACGACGAATAGAAGTACGAATAGTTTTGTAGTTAGTCAACATACCACCTAACCAACGGTGACTAACAAATGGCTGACCCGAACGTAGAGCCTGCTCTTTAATGGTTTTTTGTGCGGCACGCTTAGTACCTACCATTAAGATTTTTTTCTTTTGCGAAGCCATTTTCTTGATCATATCAAGTGCTTCGTTAAACGCTGGAACAGTGTGTTCTAGGTTAATAATATGGATTTTGTTACGTGCACCGAAGATGTATTGATCCATCTTTGGGTTCCAGTAACGGGTTTGGTGACCAAAATGGACACCGGCTTGAAGCATATCGCGCATGCTAACTGTAGACATAATAATTTCCTTTCGGGTTAGGCCTCCATACACCCCGCGATTCCAACCCCGTAACAATAAAGCTAAGGAGGCACCCAGGAACACGTGTCGGTATATGTGTGACGTTATTTATACATAATTCAGCATTTTCAATACGTTAGGCCCTATAAACTCACCTTGTACGCATATAAAAATACCGTTTAAAGTGCTGCCATTGACAACCAGTGAAATACAATCTGCAAAGCAGTGCAGCCACCTCTCAATAACAACGGCGCGTTTTATACCATAAACTCAGCCAATCGACAAGAAATAACCCCATAAACAAGCTCAAAACCGACTATAAATTCCACTAGAGTAAAACAAGCAATATCTGCAAATTGGCTGACCTAATCGCATGACTGGTTTACAATAGGAGCCATTCACACCAATAGAAGATAACTTTTTATGTCTGTAACCATTAAAACACCTGAAGAAATAGAAAAAATGCGCATCGCAGGGCGTATGGCAGCAGAAGTATTGGAAATGATTGGCGATCATGTCGTTGCGGGAGTAACGACTGAAGAAATAGATCGTATCTGTCACAACCATATCGTTGACGTACAAAAAGCCATTCCCGCTTGCTTAGGCTACCGCGGCTTTCCTAAGTCTGTCTGCACATCGGTCAACCACGTTATTTGCCATGGAATCCCTACCGACAAGAAAAAGCTTAAAAATGGTGACATCATCAACATCGACGTCACCGTTATTTATGAAGGCTATCACGGAGATACCAGTAAAATGTATTTTGTCGGCAAGCCAACGCCCCATGCTGAGCGCTTGGTGCAAATCACCCAGGAATGCTTATACAAAGGTATCGAACTCGTCAAACCCGGCACTCGATTAGGCGACATTGGTCACGTGATCCAGCAATACGCTGAATCTAACCATTACACCGTAGTAAGAGAGTATTGCGGTCATGGCATAGGGGATACCTTCCACGAGGAACCTCAGGTATTGCATTACGGTAAAGCAGACACTGGAATGGCACTTAAAGAAGGCATGTGCTTCACCATAGAGCCCATGGTCAATGCTGGCAAAGCACAAACCAAACTAAAAAATGATGGCTGGACGGTAGAAACCAAAGACGGGCGTTTATCCGCACAGTGGGAACACACCTTACTAGTCACCGCTACCGGCGTTGAAGTATTAACGGCTCGCAAAGAAGAATCGTTTAGCTAATATATTGCCACCTAAATAGCGTAAACTTAATTTTTAAAGAGAGTGCTTAAGCCTCTTTCGTCATACCGAGCTGACTCAGCATTCACTTCAGCGACCACACAAAACAAAGATAATTATGACTCGCCCAACTATCCCTGATTTTCAACAAGCAATATTCGGTTTTGATGAAAAAGCATTTGGACGCGCCCTAGAAAGCGCCGACACTGTTCTCACTCCCTTTAAAGATGCTATTGAAGCGATTGACCGTCATTTAAACATGCGTTTTCACGAAGGGGAAAATGTACGCAAGCTAATACATGCCCGCGCGCGCATGACCGACTGTCTAATTCATTACGCATGGCATCAATTTACGTGGGAAGAAGGTATTAGCCTTATTGCTGTTGGGGGTTATGGTCGCGGTGAACTACACCCTAAATCAGACATTGACCTATTAGTGCTGATGGAGAATGAGCGCACTAAGATACACTCACAAAATATCGAACAGCTGCTCACTTTACTGTGGGATATTGGTTTAGATATTGGTCACAGCGTACGCACACTTGATGAATGCATTAGCATTACCAGAAAAGACATCACTGTTGCCACCAACTTAATGGAAGCACGCACATTACAAGGCCACACTAATTTACTAGCCAAACTCGCCGAAAAAACCGCGCCAATTCATATGTGGGCGAACAATGCGTTCTTTCTTGCGAAGGTGAATGAGCAAGACAACCGCCACGCCAAATACAATAACATTGAATACAACTTAGAACCCAACATCAAAAACGCACCCGGCGGTCTTAGAGACATTCAAACCATTAAGTGGGTAGCCAAGCGTTTCTTTAATGTCGACACCTTCGAAAAACTCAATCAAACCGGGTTATTTACCGAGAAGGAATACGCTATCCTCAGTGACGGCGAAGAGTTTTTATGGCGGGTACGCTACGGCTTGCATCTCCTCGCAAAACGACCAGAAGAACGCTTACTGTTCGAATACCAACGAGAACTCGCCACCCTGTTCGGCTACCAAGACACCGATGAGGCATTAGCGATTGAACAGTTTATGCATCGTTATTATCGTGTCGTATTAGCATTACGCGAACTCAATGATGTACTACTGCAGTTTCTTGACGAAGCCATTCTTAAGCTCGATCAGCCGACCGAAATCACATCCATCAACGAACGCTTTCAATTACACAATAATTATATTGAAGTGACTCACGTCAATGTATTTATTGACCACTCATCGGCGTTATTAGAGATTTTTGTGTTACTTGCTCAACATAAAAACATCATCGGCATACGCGCATTAACCATTCGGCTCATTAGAGAAAGCCGCTATTTAATTGATGATGCGTTTTCTCTCAACCCAATCAATAACCAACTCTTTAGGGAGCTACTGTGCTCACCCCACCGCTTGGTAACACAACTCAAACGCATGGTACGCTATGGCGTATTGGGTCTTTACCTGCCCGAGTTTGGTAGAATTATTGGGCAAATGCAGCACGACTTATTTCATATTTATACCGTAGATGCGCATACGTTAAATGTCATTCGTTTTATGCGTCAGTTTTTATTACAACACAACAGCGAGAAGTTTCCTTTAGCATGTGAAATTATTAAGCGTATTAATAATTTTGAACTGCTATATAGCGCAGGCTTATATCACGACATTGCTAAAGGACGCGGCGGTGACCACTCCACGCTAGGCGCGATTGACGTGACGCGATTCTGCTTACAGCATAATTTTACTGCCCGGGAAGCACGTACTGCTGCGTTTCTAGTAGAAAACCATTTATTAATGTCATCGGTATCGCAAAAACAAGATATATCGGACCCGCAAGTCATTCACGAATTCGCCTTAACTGTTGGCGATCAAACACGCTTAGATTATTTGTATATCCTGACTGTCGCCGACATGAATGCCACCAATCCAGACATCTGGAATAGCTGGCGAGCGAGCTTAATGAGCGAACTTTACGTGCAAACAAAACGTGCCTTACGCCGTGGCTTAGAAAATCCAGTAGATAAGCAAGAACTTATCGAAGATACACAAAAGGCTGCCATGAAACAGCTCCTAGAAAACGGTACAGTGGATGAACAAGCCGCTTGGGAGCTCTGGCAAACCGTTAATGAGGATTACTTTTTACGTGAAACAGCAAAAGATATCGCATGGCATACTGAAGCAATTCTGACACACTCGGATCCAGAAAAACCGTTAGTCATTATTGCTGACTCGTCCATTCAAGGTGGACACGCAGTCACTCAAATTTTTATACGCGCCAAGCTCAAACAAAATATATTTGCTGCCACTACAACCACGCTAGATCAGTTCAACTTGAATATTCAAAGCGCACACATTCATAGCGCCACATCGTCAGGTTACACGATGGACACATTCTATGTACTTGATCAATATGATCTGCCCATTGGTAATAATTCAGAAATGATTGTGCAAATCATTGATTTATTACTAGAGGAGTTTTCTATTACTGATGAGTATGGCGAAATCATTAAGCGCCGTATTCCACGACAACTCAAACATTTCTCTTCTCCGACTCGCACCAGCATTCATAATGATATATCAAACGAATATACGATATTAGAAGTCATCAGCCCTGATCGGCCAGGGTTTTTAGCACGAATTGCCCGCATCTTTGCGGAATACAATATTGAACTCGTGACCGCAAAAATAACCAGCTTAGGTGAACGCGTAGAAGATATATTTTTTATTACCGACGCCAACGGCAGCCCACTAAGCGACCCGAGCTTATGTGAAGAATTACAACATACCATCTGCACACAACTCGACGCCAAACATATTGATAAAATAGTAAGTGAACAATTATGACTCACCCCAACTTATCTCAACTCCACCCCTATCCATTTGAGAAACTCAACAAGATAAAAAGCGAGCTAACCCCGCCCGAACATTTATCACATATATCGCTATCTATCGGTGAGCCAAAACATAAACCACCACAGTTTGTGCTCGATGAGCTGACCAACAATATTCAACAAGTATCATCGTACCCCTCCACTAAAGGCACCGAGGCATTACGCCAAGCCATTAGCGATTGGGCGACACAGCGTTTTTCCTTAGCTCAAAATAGCCTAAGCGCAGACAAGCATATCTTGCCCGTTAACGGTACTAGGGAAGCCTTGTTTGCCTTTACGCAAGCAGTGGTCAACCCTAACGAGTCGCCCAG
>JBLHVX010000149.1:0-4843 GCA_047628835.1 Granulosicoccus sp. | reverse complement strand
TGAAACCAACGTTTTATTTGCTGTAAAAAAGTTGCTTTACTTTCTTTATAAACTGTACGGCCATCTTGATGACGTTTTTGTGCATAGTGCAATAAGCCAACGCCGGTCGAATAAATAGGATTACTTACGATATCTGACAAGCCTTTAACGTGCTGAGGCGAGCCTAAACGCACTGGCATATGAAATATTTCTTCAGCAAGTTCTATTACACCCTCCATTTTTGAAGTGCCACCGGTCAGCACGATACCCGCAGCCATTAAATCTTCGAAGCCACTACGACGTAGCTCAGCTTGCACCAATGTAAATAATTCGTCATAACGCGGTTCAACAACTTCAGCAAGTGATTGGCGAGCTAAAGCACGTGCTGGACGCTCGCCAATACTAGGCACCTGAATGGTTTCATCCACACCGGTTAGTTTGGCTAACGCACAAGCATATTTAATTTTAATATCTTCAGCATGTAATGTCGGTGTCCGTAATGCCATCGCGATATCGTTCGTCACTTGATCGCCAGCAATAGGAATAACACCGGTATGACGAATAGCACCGTCGATAAAAATTGCAATATCTGTTGTGCCGCCACCAATATCAACCATACAAACACCGAGCTCTTTTTCATCTTCGGTAAGCACTGCATAACTTGAGGCTAGTTGCTCTAAAACAATATCTTCGACGTCTAAGCCACAACGACGGATACATTTTTCGATATTTTGTGCCGCATTAACCGCACAAGTAATCAAATGAACTTTTGCTTCTAACCGCACGCCCGACATACCTAAAGGCTCTTTCACACCTTCCTGACTATCGATTAAATACTCTTGGGGCAAAATATGCAGCACTTGCTGATCCGCTGGAATCGCAACCGCTTGCGCTGCGTCAATCACGCGATCAATATCCTGACTAAACACTTCACGATCTTTAATGGCGACAATCCCATGGGAGTTCATGCTGCTGATATGACTACCCGCAATGCCAGCATATACCGAATTAATTTCACAGCCTGCCATCAGCTCTGCTTCTTCTATTGCCCGCTGAATCGATTGCACTGTCGATTCAATATTAACGACTACACCTTTCTTTAGGCCGTTAGAACGGTGCGAACCAATACCGATAATTTCTAACTCACCACTGGTGGTAAGCTCTCCGACAATGGCAACTACTTTGGATGTTCCGATATCCAAACCAACGATCAAGTTACTTTCATTTTGCTGTGACATTCCTCTAACCCCTTGCATACTGTTTTTCATCTACTAAGCGCTGCCTTACTCTGAGATAATGTACTGAACTAAATTTTGTTTTTGCTCGCTCATCAAATATATTTCCTACAACCGAATCATCCATCCAACGCACCGCCAAACCATTGGTATAACGAAGATCAATGGATACTATTGACATATTTACATCCAATTCATTTGATTCTAAAAGAAACGTCAGTCGTTGTATTTTTTTGTGCATATTGCCACGCCCCACTACGACTTTCCAGCCGTTAGAAAGCTCTAGCTTCCATACCCCTCTGCGATTTCTCTCTAACACACTAATCGACAGCCTATAAGGCTGAAATGTATTAGCGAGCACAGAGTACTGCTGCATAATCAACTCTGCGTTTTGTCTTTCGCCAACCAACACAGAAAGATCAAGCAGACCTCTATCATTCTTTACAAAAACAATCTCACCTCTTACATTAACAAAACCATTGTCACCCCAACGAGCAATGGGTATTTGCTCGCGCACCGTAACTTCCAGCTGATCTGGCCAGCGGCGACCAAGATCAACGCTATCTACCCAAGGCATTGATTCTAGCGACATCTTAATGCGGGTAATATTTTCACCTATAAAACTTCCACCAATTTTACCTCTAGCAGCATTGGTCATTTGCTCTTGCGAGATATGGTTAAACTCACCTTTCACCGTAATACTTGCTATAGGTCGGTTTAAAAAAGTTTGCGTCAATCGCGCCCCATAAAACCCCATCACACCTAACATCGACAAGCCCATACTCACGACGACAAAAAGACGTAGCATATGCCACACTTTTTTAAATGGAAAAGAATAGCCTTTCTTTTCTTTTTTATAGGTTCGCCTATTTACTTTGGTCATGACTCTATATTTTATTGTTAGTTAACGGTTTAATAATTTCGCCTATTAACATTTCAAAAGAATATCCTGCGGCCTTTGCCGCCATAGGCACTAAACTATGGCTTGTCATACCTGGCACAGTATTTACTTCTAAAACATTAAACACATTGTTTTCATCACGCATAATATCTACGCGGCCCCAACCTTCACATTGCAAACTATTAAAAGCCGCTACAGCCAATTCTTTAATCTCTTGTTCTTCTTTTTCACTCAATCCACACGGACAAATATAACGCGTGTCATTAGCAATATACTTTGCATCGTAATCATAAAATATGCGATCGGTTTCCAGTTTGATAACGGGTAACGTTTCTCCATTAACGATAGCCACCGTATACTCTTCGCCGACTAATACTTTTTCAGCTAATACTACCGCATCGTATTCTGCAGCATTAACATAAGCCGTTTTCAACTCTTCGGCACTGTGGGCAAAGCCCATGCCGATACTAGAACCTTCGTGCGCCGGCTTAACCATGGCACTGCCACCTAAATAGTTAATCGCATCGCTAAAATTAGTTTGAGCATTTAATACCACAAATGGGGATGTGGTAATGCCGACGCCCAGCCATAGCTGCTTACTTAATAATTTATTCATGGCCAATGCAGATGATTGTGTATCGCTACCCGCATAGGGAATACCCATAAGTTCTAGTAACGCCTGTAATCGACCATCCTCTCCAATACCACCGTGCAATACGATAAAGGCGGCATCAATTTCTGCATGTAAAATTTGCTGAACAACATTTATTTGTAAATCAATGGCAACCGCATCTACACCTATCGCTACGAGTGCATCAAACACTGCCTTACCACTGTCCAGAGACACTGCGCGTTCGGCGGAAACCCCACCAAACAATACGCCAACACGGCCAATATTTGAGAGGTTTACGGTGGCATTTATTTCGTTTTTCATTTCGTTTTTATCACACTATTTGTTGTACTATTTGTTGCACTATTTGTTGTACTATTTATTACAGTATTGTCTACACTAACTATTTTCTATTGTTAACGACAACACGGACCACGTTCTAATACTTACGCCAGCTTCCGTTTTGCTAACTCTACAGCCAAGCCACCCACGTTACCGGCACCTTGCGTCATCACAATATCGTTAGGCATCACCACTTCTTTCACAATGGCAGGCACTCCATCCACTCCTTCAACAAAAATGGGATCCACTTTTCCGCGATTGCGAATACTACGACTTAAATGACGTCCATCAGCACCAATAATCGGCTCTTCACCGGCTGAGTACACATCTAAAAGAATCAATACATCTACTTTAGATAGCACATCAATAAAGTCCTCATACAAATCACGCGTACGCGAATAACGATGCGGTTGATAAATCATTACTAGACGCCGATCTGGCCATCCCGCTCTCACAGCCTGAATAGTGGCATCGACTTCTCGTGGATGATGACCATAGTCGTCGACGAGCATCGCTGTGCCACTACTCTCAATATCAGCATTACTATTATCAATAACAGGGTACTCGCCGTAAATTTGGAATCGGCGGCCAACACCCTCAAAACCTGACAGACCTTTTTGAATAGCTTCTACTGCAATATTTTCATCGATTGCAATAGCAATGGCAGCCAAGGCATTCAACACATTGTGATTACCTGGCATATTTAGATGGATATCAATCTCTTTGTCATCACTAAAACGATCGCTTTTAACACGAAAATGCGTTTGGGTTTTATCTTGTTCTACAGCGAAGGCACGATAATCATTACCTTCGTTAAAGCCATAAGTAATCACCTGACGAGAAATATCTGGTAGCAATTCCTGGATCACTGGGTCATCACCACACACAACAAGCAAACCGTAAAATGGTAAGTTATGAATAAACTCAACAAAGGTTTTTTTCAGTCGTGAAAAATCTCCTTCATAGGTATCCATGTGATCTGCATCAATATTGGTAATCACGGAGACCATAGGCTGTAAATGTAAAAATGATGCGTCACTTTCATCGGCTTCTGCTACCAAGTAATGGCTAGTACCCAATTTCGCATTACTACCCGCACTGTTAACCAAACCTCCAATTACGAAAGTAGGATCCAAACCTGCAGCTACAAAAACAGAGGTGATCAAGCTTGTTGTGGTCGTTTTTCCGTGAGTACCGGCAACGGCAATACCGTGTCGATAACGCATTAATTCGGCCAACATTTCGGCTCGACGAACTACGGGAATACGATATTCTCTCGCACTAACAATTTCGGGATTATCTTCGTCAACAGCACTCGAATTTACAATAACATCAGCGCCGATGACATTTTCCATATGATGCCCAATAAACACCTTTGCGCCCATTGACTGCAAGCGGTCAACCACGGCCGAACCACGAAGATCAGACCCCGAAATGGTGTAACCTTGATTTAATAACACCTCGGCAATACCGCTCATGCCTGCACCACCAATACCGATAAAATGGATACGTTTAATACGTCGCATTTCTGGCACACAAAAACTGATATTAGGTTGCATGACGGGACTCCTTGGTAGATCTTCCACACAGGGCTTCGCAATAATTCACGACCCGCTCCGTTGCTTTAGGTAAAGCCGCTTTTTGTAGTTCTATTTTCATATGTAGTAGCTTTTCATTGTCACTGATAAGCGTCAACAGACATTCGCTTAGAGATTCATTGGTTAAATTCTTCTGTTCTATCAATAACGCAGCGCCGCTATCAACTAGCCACTTAGC
>JBLHVX010000148.1:0-4854 GCA_047628835.1 Granulosicoccus sp. | reverse complement strand
GAGACTGATTGCGTTCGACCAATCTAGGCTCTGACACGGCATCAAAGCCCGATGGCGTTTTACTCACCGCATTCGCCGACCCTTCAAAACGCAATTGTTTAAGTTGATGCCCTTTGGCTGTCAATGCTTGTTGCTGAGCTAACGGTAAGCGTTTATCAAAAAACACTTTATCTGGTTTCCACTGCTGATGAATACGTGGACTCGCCAAGGCCTGGTAAAGCGACTGGTTAAGCCCTATGGTATTGATAATGCCCTGTGTGACTTGCGTAATAATCATTGGCCCACCTGCAGCACCAATCGCCATTACAGGCTTTCCATCACGCACCACAATCGTTGGGCTCATACTCGATAGCGGACGCTTTTTAGGCTGAATACTGTTGGCCTCGCTCCCCACTAAACCATAGGCATTAGGCACGCTGGGCTGTGCGGCAAAGTCGTCCATTTGATTATTCATCAGCACCCCTGTTCCAGGAATCACCACTTTACTGCCAAAGCTAGTATTGAGAGTCGTTGTCATTGCCACCCAATTACCCTGTGCATCTGCCACGGATATATGTGTGGTGTGCTTGTCGAAAAGGTCTTTCTCTGCATTATCTGGAGTGCTGTACGAAGAGACCGTATTGGCTGTTTGAATATTAATGGTTTTGGCTAATTGTTTCGCATAGCTTTCTGCGATCAACCCTTTGGGTACATCGACAAAATCTGGATCACCTAACCAGTAAGCTCGATCGGCAAAGGCCAACTTCATTGCTTCAACCATCACATGCTGACGCTGGGGATCAGACATCGATTGAAAATCGAATTGCTGCATAATATTTAAAATTTCGGCCACATGCACACCGCCCGAACTCGGTGGTGGAAAACCATAAATATCGTAACCCAAAAAACGACTATGAACTGGCTCCCGACTACGCAATACATAAGCTGCAAAATCTGCCTTGGTGATGAGCCCTTTATTTTTCGTCATCCACTGCTCTACCGCAGTAGAAAATTCACCTTTATAAAAATAATTACTGCCCTGCTCGGCTAACTGACGGTAAGTTTTTGCTAAGTCGCCCTGAATTAAGCGGTGACCTATAGGCCAAGGTTGTTGCTGATCTAAAAATATGGCGGCAGTTTCGGGGAACAATTGTAATTTTTCTAGCGTTCGCTGCAAACGACTATGGTAGTCCGGCAATACAATAAAGCCTGATTCAGCAATATCTGCTGCTTGGCGGTAAAGAGAGGCAAGCTTAACAGTTCCTCCTGACGCTGAAAGGTAATCAAGCGCGGCCACCGAGCCAGGGATGCCTATTGCGAGCGCACCATCACGGCTTAGTGATTTTTGCACTTTACCATCGCGTAAATACATATCACGATGCGCTTTTGCGGGCGCCATTTCTCGTGCATCTATCGCTTCTATACGACCATCGGCCCAATGCACCACAGCAAACAAGCCACCGCCAACCCCTGAATTGTAGCTATCAACCACGCCCAGTGTCAGCGCTGCGGCTATTACTGCGTCAATGGCGTTACCTCCAGCCTCTAATTGATTAGCAGCAGCTTGAGTGGCCAATGGGTGCACTGTTGCAACAGCCCCATAACGGGATTTATAGGCTGTACCGGCTAACATCGCTTCATGTTCTGTAACAGGCGATGATTGAGGTTTCGTAGAATGGACTTTCACAGATTGAGAGCTAGCGGTTACGCTATAAAAACATGCAAAGATGATCAATATCGCTAAAAAGCTAGATGCTCTAGAAGGCAAGGTAGTCAATAACATACTATCTAACAAGGGTGTTTTCATACTTCATACTCCATGACTAATAAACCCCTGCAGCAAATAAACAACGGTGGGCTTTATACGTTTTACCATCTCAGGTTACGATATTAGCGGCTTATCATCTTAAATCCTAGCGTTACAGAAAACAGAAAAGATAGAAATGTGCAAAACCCACCTAACAGCCAATAAAAACGATATGGGAGTTTTATTGGCTAGATACTGGATATTACTTACTATGCATGTTGGTAACTAATCGCTAGGAGCCTGTCGGACTTAGGGGGTCGTAGCGAGGCAGAGAGAGATCGAGGGCATTTTTTCGATCATTTGAGGCGAATAGTGAGCCTATTCTACGAAAATGATCGGGAAAAGGCACCGATTTCTTACTGCCGCAGTAGATTCTTCCTAAGTCCGACAGGCTCCTAGGATTAAGAATTAAAAATGAGGAGTCTCATATAGGGACAACTGAGCAACTAATTTGCCACGTGTAATCACTGAACAATAAAGGCAAAGCAGATTCAGCGTGTAACGCATACAGCAATAAATCCCAACAACATCATTAATGCCTGCTGCATTAACAAAACAAGGTGACATAAAAAAACCCCACTAAAAAGTGAGGCTTTTTTATTATATGGTGCACTCGGGTGGATTCGAACCACCGACCGCTCGGTTCGTAGCCGAGTACTCTATCCAGCTGAGCTACGAGTGCATAGTCCTTAAAACAGAAACAATCTACGCTGTCTCAAGAGGCGCGTATATTAGTGATTTGCGGGGTAAGCGTCAAGTTGATTTTGTAATAAAGAGGTATTTATTTCATCACTACTGATAACGTAATCCGCAGATAACATATTTATAGCAAAGACAAAAAAACATCCCAACAAAATAGAGTTGTAAACATTAGCATCAACCTATATGCTAATGATTCTCATTTGCAACAAGGTTGTCTGCCATGCTTTCCTCTATTCTGTCCGCACGCGCTACTGATTTATTTTTTTCATCAAGTAACGTTAATTCAAATACCTGTGAATTTTGGGATCAATACTATTCATTAGGTAATAAGGCTCACCAAAAAAAACAGTTTACCAAAGCTATATCGTATTTTGAAAAATGTATTATTCTTTGCATAAACATTTTAAAAGTAGCCCCCAACACGCTTCACACTAAAACCCTCCCCTGCATGCTACATCAATCAAGCCATAATTTAGCAGCTTGCCATAACGCATCAGGTCATGGATTACTTGCAAAGAAAACATTACAAGAACTGCATGAGCAACTCGTGCGTATTGCATGCTGCGGTGAACAGCCTAGAGCCCTTAGGCTGGATGTATTAAGCTCTATCGACCAATCATTATTTTCGCTTACATCTCAACTCGCTTATTTAAACCAAGTCGAAGAAGTCCACCCTATAATCATTAAAACAGAGAGGGTAGTTACTACTATTGCAGAGCAATTACTTAACGTTGCCTCACCTAATTAGTGAACCTATGCGACCAAGTCAATGGATCTCAAATTTTAGACATAAAAAAACCGCCACATGGGCGGTTTTATAACGTCTATAAACATATGGCGGAGAGGGAGGGATTCGAACCCTCGATACCGATCAAGGTATACTCCCTTAGCAGGGGAGCGCCTTCGGCCACTCGGCCACCTCTCCAAATTTGGTCTTTCAATATTTGTCGCTAATTGTATTACTTTCTACCAACAACATAAGAGCCTGTCGTCGAAGCCGAGGCATAATACCAGCAATAATGATTGAGTCAAATAAATAAGGTGGTTTTATCAATTATATTCATAGTTGATTTCAAAACTATGAATATAGAAATTAAACCAAACACATTTTATTTTTATCAAGCCATTATGGCCACTCGGCAGCGACGTTTACCCTAAATACCACATTTGAATTGTTGCGAGGGTAGCTAAGGTGTAGCCTAAAAAAGTGAAAACGCTTTAGATTTCCCATCTTAGACAGTCACAGTAGATTCAACTGAGGTATTTAGGGTTAACTATTAGTGATCTTCCTCTTCGGGAAGCAAGCCTTTTTCACGTTGAATGCGTTGATAAATTTCTTCACGGTGAACAGCGATATCTTTGGGCGCATTAATTCCAATGCGCACTTGATTACCTTTGATTCCTAATACGGTCACGGTGACTTCGTCACCCACCATTAAGGTCTCACCGACTCTGCGGGTTAATATAAGCATGTTGAACTCCTAGTTTCCTGTAAATCCATAGTTAAAGCGTTGGCACGCTATTAATATGTTAATAGATAAGCGCCTCTATTAACATAGACAATATGTTGGTTTCTGCCTGAAAAAAATGGTCAATCCCCCTTAACTCGAACCTTTATTATTCGCTCTTATCGAGTCCAAACGCGGTATGCAAACTTCTTACCGCAAGCTCGGCGTAGCGCTCTTCAATAATTACTGATATTTTTATTTCTGATGTAGTGATCATTTGTATATTAATATTTTCTTCAGCTAATGTTTTAAACATTAGCGATGCCACGCCCACATGAGAACGCATGCCTACACCGACAATCGATATTTTAACAATCGTGTCATCAGTAGACACTGACTGCGCGCCTAGCTCTGCCGCAACCGAGTCCATCACCGATTTTGCACGTAACATATCATTACGATTAACGGTAAAGGTAAGGTCAGTGGTTTTATCTGCTGCCACGTTTTGAACGATAACGTCCACTTCTATATTCGCATCACTAACAGGTGCTAACACTTTTGAAGCCACACCTGGAATATCAGGAACCCCTGATATAGTGACTTTCGCTTCATCTCGGTTTAATGCTATGCCAGAAACTACCGGTTGTTCCATGGTAGAAAACTCCTCATCAATCGTAATTAGTGTGCCTGAACCTTCTTGAAAGCTGTGTAATACACGTAAAGGCACATTATATTTACCTGCAAATTCCACTGCGCGGATTTGTAATACTTTAGAGCCTAAACTGGCTAGCTCTAACATTTCTTCAAAAGTAACTTTATCTAAACGTCTCGCAGCAGCAACGATACGCGGGTCTGTGGTATAGACACCATCTACATCGGTATATATCTGGCACTCATCGGCGTTAAGCGCTGCCGCAA
>JBLHVX010000147.1:0-4969 GCA_047628835.1 Granulosicoccus sp. | reverse complement strand
GATCCGGGCTTCATTCGTGCTTAATGTTTTCAGTAATCAATGATTGAACAACCGCTGTTACGCTTCGCTTTATTGGAAACGGCACTGTGATGCTTATTGATCAGGATGGCTATTTCACGACGTGACAGATTTTCTGTCCCTCCTTCATGAATCTTGTATCGTTCGTCTTTGGTCAGTCGGGTATATAGTGATCTCATATTGGATTTTAGTCGACTGTGAGTGTCGCCCGTTGGCCGTCAATATTCAATGTGTCGCACTGGCGACTGAAATCGGTAGTTGTTTTAGATGACAAAAAAAGACACTGTAACAAAAGATTTACTACAGCTTGTAACATTATCGTGAGGTGATACGAACTAGAGGTTCTACTCATCATTCTCTGAAGGAGAAATTTATGTCTTTGCGTTTTTGTTTTATTATATTCTTAAGTATGTGCAGTAGCTTCGCTTTAGCTAAAGGTAATGCTAATTACGAAGTTATGATTACTAATATTACTCGTGGGCAAACATTTACCCCCCAATTATTAGTGACTCATGGCTCGAAGGTTGAGCTGTTTGAGGTGGGGCAGCCTGCCAGCCCTGAGTTAGAGATATTGTCAGAAAGTGGTAACACACAGCCATTAACCGATTTTTTAAATTCACAAGGCCGCGGTGTTGGTGAGGTGAAAACGATAGCGGGCCTATTAGGTCCCGGTGAATCAGTGGTGACGACTATCAAGGCAAGCCGTTATCATCAAAGATTTATCAGTATGGCAGCAATGTTAATACCTACTAACGATACTTTTGTGTCACTTAATCGAGTACGTTTGCCACGCAGGGGAGAAAAAGTCGTTTTTCTTAAAGCATATGATGCTGGTACAGAAGTAAATGATCAAAATTGTGTCAATATCCCTGGTCCTCGGTGCGGTGGTGCAGGTTTTTCGGTAGACTCGAATGATACCGATGAAGGTTATGTTTATATTGGTAATGGTTTCCATGATCTTGGTGTTGACGATGGAGTGGGTAATGAAGTGTTAGGTCCTTTAGTTTATGACTGGAGAAACCCTGTTGCACAAATTACTATTCGACGTATTCATTGAAACTATTTGTAGCGTCGCCTTGTGTAGATAGTAAAATAAGACATTTGCTACGGTGTTCATTATGGGGCATTGTTAGTCGTTTACCACTATAGTAGTACTTCCTTAAGGTCACTTTTAAGTGGCCTTTGTTGCTGGGCAGAATGATTCAACCAATAAAAAATGATGAGATCCGCTGGGCAACATTAATGCTTGATGCTCAGAAAGGTAATGAACTTGCTTATAGCCAGTTGCTGCGAGAGTTGGCGCAAGCTATTAGTGGCTACCTACGTTCTCGTTTTGGCGACATTGATATTGTAGACGATTGTGTACAAGAGTCATTAATGGCTATTCACCAAGCGAGGAATACCTATGAAAAGGAACGCTTATTTCGTCCTTGGATGTTTGCCATAGTGCGTCATAAGGCGATTGATGCACTACGTAAAAATAACACTCAGAAAAAAATTGCTAAGTCACAGGAGCAATCTGCCACTAATATTTCATCTGAGAGTGATTCTTTTGATCGGTTGAGTTATGGACAGTTATTGTCAGCCTTACCTGATAAATACCGACAAGCGATTGTTCTCATCAGGTTAGAGGGTTTAAGTATGCGTGAGGCTGCAGAGTATCTAGGTATATCAGAAGGTGCAATGCGAGTGAGGGTGCATCGTGCCTTAAATGCCTCGCGACAACTGTTGGAAGTGGAGCCTTATTAGTGCAAGAGACAGAGCAATTAATCACGCGTTTAGTGAACGATTTAACCGTAAAGCCCAGACAGCTTTCTATTTTTTCTGTGACGGTTATGTGGTGGGTGGTGAGCTGGGTTTATGTGGTTATAGCGACATTAGTGATGGGGCCTTTAAGAGCAACGGTAATTGATGATCTTAACAGCCATCATTTTCAATTTGAATCGGCTATAGGGCTTATGGCGAGTTTGTTGATAACTTTCACCGCATGGTATAGCGTTATCCCCAGCGGATTATCGCGTAGAATTATTTTTTATGCGGTGGTTTTTTTAGGTGGCTGGGTAGCGTTATATTTTATGGGGTTATTGGTGCCAGCGGTTGAGCCTGCGATGCACGGTAAGCGCGAGTATTGTTACTATGAAAGTTTTATTTATAGCCTTCCCCCATTGTTGTTTGGCTGTATTTTGATGGCAAAACGTTTTTCATTGAAACCGTGCCAAACAGGCTTTTTTATTGGTTTGTCGGCAGGGATAATGCCTGCGCTTTTTATGCAATTTGCTTGCATGTATGACCCAGTACATATTTTGAAGTTGCATATATTGCCGGGAATAATATGTGGCTTAATAGGGCTGTTAGGATTTCCGGTGATTAATAAATACTTTTCCGTAATCAAGACTAATCATTAATTTGCATAGATTAATGATTAGTCAATAATCTATGCAAAAACAGTATTGAGTATTTTTTGATGTTGTTCAGCGCGTAAACGCGGGCCATATTGGCTCACTACTTGAGCAGACGAAGCGCTAGCTAGCTCGCCAGCTTGTGTGTGGCTGTAGCCGTTAGTGATGGCATATAAAAATGCACCGGCAAACATATCGCCCGCGCCATTAGAGTCGATAGCCGTTACTTCGTTTGCAGCGATTTTAATAAGTGATACACCGTCATAAATTAACGCACCTTTATCGCCTAAAGTGATAGCAAATTCTGTAGCGTATTGCTTAAGTGCTTCTGCTGCGCCATTGAGTGTGTCGGTTTGAGTAAAGCCCATCGCTTCATCTTGATTGCAAAATAGTAAGTCGACTTTATCGCCAATCATTTCTTTTAAACCATCAGCAAAAAATTGCACCATGGCCGGATCAGACAAGGTAAATGCTGTTTTAATACCGTGCGCTTGCGCTTGCTGACGCAGTTCGATGGCGGCAGCGCGGCCCGTTTCAGAGGTGACTAAATAACCTTCAATATAAGCATATTGGGATTTTTTTAGTGCATCAATATCCAATTCGGCAACTGATACCGTCTCACTTATCCCTAAAAAGGTATTCATGGTGCGCTCTGCGTCGGGTGTGATCATCACTAAACACTTACCTGTAATGCCGTTTTCTTTGGTTTGCTTGCTGGTGGTGTCAACGCCAGCAGCTAGCATGTCATTAAGGTAGAATGCGCCGTTTTCGTCGTTAGCGACCTTGCACGAGTAAAATGTTTTAGCACCAAAGTAACTTGCACCAATAATAGTGTTCGCTGCCGACCCTCCACTAGCACGCTTCGATGTCGTTAGGTGGTCAGACAGTAAGCCAACAAGCTCACCCTGACGTGCTTCATCAACTAGAGTCATTACTCCTTTTTCTATGCCAAAGGTGGTTAAATCACTATCGTTTACTTTGATTTCGGTGTCGACAAGTGCCGCCCCGATACCGTAAATATGGTAAGTAGACATGTTAGTCCTTATTTAATGAGGGAAAGTGGTAAAATCTAGCGCTACATTATCCTGCGTGGGGCCAGAAAGTAAAGGCAGTAAAGAAGTAACTACTCAGCACTACCCGTAACTGTTCAGATTGCAGTCAAAATTGTGCTTAGCAAGGCGAAGAATGTGAGTTTACAAGTGACAATAATCATTTTTTAACGCAGTTCAGCGCGATTTTGACTGTGAGCTGAGTAGTTACGTAAAGTAAAGACAGTACAGAAAGAAAGGCCAAATTACTTAATGAAAGCCGTATAATAGCTAGACTATTCATTATTAGCTTATCAATACACTATGCGGTTCTTTTTGTTCCCCTTTCTATTACCTTGCGCGGCGGTTAAAAAAACGCCTGTACGTCCTAAAAAACGCAAAAGGACGCCTCGTAAGACACAGAGCAAGTCATGGCGTCGTTTTATGCCGCCTCGATTTTTTTGGTTAAAGTTACTCGCTTTCTCAATGGTTATTGTTACGTTGTGGTTAGTGTTTCTTGATTTTCAGGTAAGAACCAAATTTGACGGTAAAAAATGGGCGATTCCTGCGCGTGTTTATGCCCGTCCTTTAGAAATATATGAGGGTTTGTTATTAAAACCTGAAGAGCTGAAACGTGAATTGCATAGTGTCGGTTATCGACATATTAAAGACGTGTACGAAGCGGGGCAGTTTTCTGTAAAGGGAAATGCCTATAACATCATAACACGCGCCTTTGTGTTCCCCGATAAGGCCGAGGTATCGGCTCGCTATCAAGTGTATTTTACAAGGGAGAACGGCGTTACGCGGGTGTCACGTGTGGTGGGTGCCGATGACGATTTTATTGCACGTATCGAGCCGCAAGAAATTGGGAGTATTTATCCGCGCCATGGTGAAGACCGCGTGTTAGTGCAGCTAGAAAATACCCCGCCGCTATTAGGCCAAACATTGATTGCTGTCGAAGATAAAGATTTTGCAAACCATTACGGTATTTCGTTTAGAGGCATTGCGCGCGCGATGCTAGCCAATATTAAAGCGCGGCGTTTTGTGCAAGGCGGCAGTACTTTAACCCAGCAGCTAGTAAAGAATTTTTATTTAACGCAAGATAAAAGCTTGTGGCGAAAAATCCAAGAAGCTTTAATGGCGCCGTTGCTAGAGCTACATTACTCCAAGGCAGAGATTCTAGAAGCTTATATTAACGAGGTGTACTTAGGACAGAGCGGGCCGCGTGGCATACATGGTTTTGGTTTGGCTGCGTCGCACTATTTTAATCGTTCGCTAGAGTCGCTACGTCCACATCAAATTGCATTGCTGGTGGGGACGGTGAAAGGAGCATCTTACTATAACCCGTGGCGCTATCCGGAGCGTGCTAAAAACCGCCGCGACACGGTGTTGAAAAGAATGGCCAATCACGGCTTGCTGACTAAAGCTGAGCATGTAAAGTATACAGCGATGTCATTAGGTATCGTCAAAAAATCTGCCTTGCGCTTGGGAGACTATCCTGCATTTTTAGATGTGGTGAAACGT
>JBLHVX010000146.1:0-5028 GCA_047628835.1 Granulosicoccus sp. | reverse complement strand
CATTGAAAGCATTAAAGATTAGTTCTTCGGTCGAGTCTGCTACTAATCGCCTCAAAGCAATGATTGGTAGCTTTAAAGTATAGGCAAAAGATGCTTTGCGTCGTCAATATAGATTGGCGAGTATTATGTGTTATTCAATATTGTCCATCATGTCCTTAAACTGATGAATCTGGCGTCGCTGCTTTTTAGTGGGGCGTTTATCCGTATGTAACCCAGAAGCGCTTTTCAATAATTTTCGCTGAACGTCATTTTGCAATCGTTTCTCTACACTTTCTGAGGTTTCTTCATAAAGTAATGCTGCTTCCGGTGCGCCTCTGCGCTTATCGGATAAGTCGGTCACCTTAATAGTCTTTTCATTCCAGTCTTGTCGAATAGTTAATAGTGTTCCAATAACGATGTCTTTACTGGCTTTTACACGTTGGCCGTCACAGTGTACTTTGCCACCTTCAATTGCTTGCTTAGCAATGCTGCGTGTTTTAAAGAATCGCGCGGCCCATAACCATTTATCAATACGTAGCTTATTCATGACGGTGCAGCCTGTTATTCGTTAGTGTTGGGCATAATTTCAGAAAAGTGGTGGATGGCATTAGGTATGTTGAGTTCTCTGAGTACATTGCTATCTGGCTGATGAATGCCTAGCGTATGAGCTATGCCATATTCTTGAGCAGCTTCTAAAATACGTGCGTTATCATCTATAAAGAGTGTTTTCTGTGGGTTAAAGGTATAGGTTGCTGAGCCGTCATTTCCACTTGCGAGTAAATGCGCGGATAAGCGTTGCCAAAAAAGTTGTTCCTCTTTTGGTGTATTAAACTGATGAGATGAAATGGTCTGGTGTAAATAGGGCTGAATACATGTGGCGTTGAGTTTCATCGTTAACCCAATTGGGTGGGCGTTAGTCACAAGAATTACCTGTTTATTGTGCTCATGTAAAAATTGCAAAAACGCTTCGGCGTAAGGTCGTTCGGTAATTTTATGCGCTATGGCAGGTTCGGCTTTAAGCTGACCGACATCTACCGCCAACGCTTCACTCCAGTAATCCAAACAATACCAGTTGAGAGTGCCATCCAACGATGCAATGTGTTCTTGCAGGTTTGTATTTGCCAGAGCCAAAGGAATGCCTTTGATCTCGGCATAACGCATAGGCAAATATGTTGACCAAAAATAATTATCGTAATGTAAGTCCAGTAAGGTGCCGTCCATATCTAAAAGAACGGTATCAATCGTATTCCAGTTAATCTTCATAGTAATATAGTCGTTAGGATGCTGCTAAGTAGTGAAGTTGGTTGGTATCATAGCAAATCTCTTATCTAAGAACACAAGCGCTATCCAGAGGGAATATTATCTGATGTATACCGATTTAATTAAACCGCTGCTTGCGCTCACTCAACAAGCCAGTCACGCCATTATGGATGTGTACACTGGGCATGTAGACGTTAACGAAGGTGTAAAAGCGGATAGCTCGCCAGTGACGGCTGCCGATATTGCCGCTAACACGATATTAGTGAATGGTTTGGTCGGTCTGCTAGCCGATACTCCCATACTATCGGAAGAGGGTGTCATGCCAAGGTTTGATGTTCGACAACACTGGAACCGATATTGGTTGATTGACCCGTTAGATGGAACAAAAGAATTCTTGGCAAAAAATGATGAGTTCACCGTTAATATAGCGCTCATCGACAATGGCTATCCAGTATTAGGTGTGGTGACATTGCCTGTGTCTGGAGTGAGTTATTACGGTATATGTAACGGGGAAGGTGAAGGTGCGTATCGAGTCGTGAATGATCAACCGGCTACTGCATTGCGCGTGCGTGATGTAGGCGATGGACTAGATTCATCGTCCCCTATAAAAGTATTAATGAGTCGCCGCCATAATAACCCTCATACAGATAGGTTGGTGAGTGTTCTCAATACATCATTTCTTTTTGTTGATTATGTGCAGGCGGGTAGTTCGCTAAAGTTTTGTCGTATTGCAGAAGGTAATGCCGATTTTTATCCACGCTTGGCGCCGACGTGTGAATGGGATACTGGCGCCGCGCAGGCCATTGTCGAAGCTGCTGGAGGCCATGTGGTTGATACACAATTTACTCGAATGCGTTATAACACTCGAGAGTCACTTATTAATCCTAACTTTTATGTTGTTGGTGCGAATTTTGATGTGTGGCAGCAGCACTTGTCTCTATTTAGTCCGTAATGAGCGCTGTTAGTAAACCACTGTTGTCAACGACAGTAGTAAGCTCCAGTGACTTCAATGCTTGTTGAGCCCTTAATAACTTGCAGTTTTTTCCATATCAGCGTTTAATTGTGTCCTATGTCAGAACATACTTTACAAGGTTTATCGCAAAAGCTGGATCAGTTGATTCGCCAGCACGAGCAGCTGCAACAAGAAAACCAATCTCTACGACAATTAGAGCAAGATTGGCAGCATGAGCGTGCGCGTTTGGTTGAGAAAAATAATGTGGCACGTACCCGTGTTGAAGCAATGATTGATGACCTTAAGAGCTTAAAAGAAGGGGTGCGTTAGTCGTGTCTACAGAAACCTTGTCGGTACATATTCTAGGTAAGGATTATCAGGTATCCTGCCCTAGTGATGAGAGGGATGCGTTATTGGATGCAGCAATAGAGCTTGATCGCCGTATGAAATCAATACGCCAAACGGGAGCGGTGATTGGCGTAGAGCGCATCGCAGTCATGGCGGCATTAAATCTCGCCCACGAGGTCATTAATACACCGTCAGTCGACAACGGCCAAGATGAATTGTTGACCACAATGCACCAAAGAATAGACGCAATTTTGCCCCGTTAGTGCTATACTTTTTAGCAGTCCTAGGGTGTTTGCGAGTCTCGAGTCCTTGAGCCGATAATGTAAACCCCGGGGGTTTAGCGTGTAAGTTGGTGTGCATGTCCGCGCTGCGGAAAGCCTAATACTTACCATAAGCCACCACCTTGAACCTTACGGTTCAAGGCCCAGTTGACCGCGGCATGCCCGGGACACTTTTTCGCTTTTCACACGCTCCCCTTTTCTTCTGATTTTTCCGCAGCAGAGTCCTATTTATGAGTGGGCACTAGTTAGATATGTAGTAGTTAATATCAGGTACTCAGCAGAGAGGCATACTTTGTCTATTCAAGAGCTTCGGCAGTCCATGCGTGTTCGTCGCAACGCTATTCCCTCCTATGAGCAAGACATCGCTGCAAAAAACATTGCTAAGCATATTCTTGCGACGACGATTTATCAGCGTAGCCAACATATAGCGGTGTATTGGGCAGTAGGTGGAGAAATAAATTTACATCCTCTGATTGAGGATGCGTGGGCACAGGGCAAGCGTTGTTATTTGCCCGTGGTGCAAGGGGAGTGTATGACGTTTGTCGACTATTTTGCAGATACGGAAATGAGCAATAATGTATTTGGTGTTCCTGAGCCTATTAGCGTTTTTGCTGCAATAACGGCTGCAGATCTCGACTTAGTATTAACACCCTTAGTCGCTTTTGATCGCAAGGGTAATCGCCTAGGAATGGGAGGGGGATATTATGACCGTACGTTTAACTTTCTTTTGTCGCCATGGTCAGATGTGGATGCTAGCGGTGAACAACAGCATTCTCCAGTGTTGATGGGTGTTGCGCATGCTTGCCAAGAAGTTGATCAGCTAAATGCGGAGTCGTGGGATGTGCCATTACACCGTGTGGTAACAGATCAGAGTGTAAAAACAGATATACAAACTACCATCTAAAAGTATAGAGAGACCATCAGAGAATAATGGATTGTTAAATAAGCATCCTTAATTGGCGCTGTTGGGCGAATTGGCTAGTTAATAGCAACACCCTGCTGTAAAGCTGATGGCGGATGGTTAGTTTGCTTGTTGTCCAAGTCTTCCGTGATACCTAGACTACTAATGAGGACCCCCACAACAAAAATAATTGCTGTAATGGTCAGAACGTCAGGTTTCATTTTTTACCTCTATTGGGTGCTAGTATCTGTCTTAAACTAAGCGTCAAATACTGTGTTTAATAATCTATTGAAAGCGTCATGAGTACAATGATTATGATTATTATTATTGCTAAAACGCAAACTGCATCACGTTTTAGGTATATTGCTAAAAATAAAAGAAATACATTTATACTTAAAAATCATGACTTTGCCAAGCTTTTTATGTTATTTACTTTAGCTGTGCTTACATATCGAACAGTATTTTTTACAAAAACATGGTAGTGGCTATTTTTCCTCCACCACATGTAGCTGTAATTGTCTTTTCGGGATCTATATGTGGTGTTTTTTGGATTTGAAAATAAATTTGTAAAAATGTCATATGATTCAGTTCCAGCCAGCCCTATAATGCCGATATTTACCCTTGTCCCCACTGAACATTTTTGTGGTGGGCTCGTTTGTAGCGTATTTCCCCTTTACGGGCAAATAACAGTTAATAGTGGATAAGTAGTGATGACTCAAGACGAACTGAAACAAGCAGTTGGCCAGGCAGCAGTCGATTATATTCAATCTAAACTTGAAGCGTCCAGTGTGGTGGGTGTTGGAACAGGATCGACGGCAAATTGCTTTATTGATGCGCTAGCCAAAATCAAACATTTATTCGATGGAGCTGTTGCCAGTTCTGATGTGACAGCTGACAGGTTGAAAAGCCACGGCATCTCGGTTTACGACTTAAATAGTGTCGATAATCTTGTGGTATATGTCGATGGTGCAGATGAAGCAGACAATAACCTTTGCCTTATTAAGGGTGGCGGCGCCGCGTTGACTCGCGAAAAAATAGTGGCTGCTTGTGCGGATGAGTTTGTGTGTATTGCGGATGAAAGTAAGTTGGTTAATATCTTGGGCGAATTCCCTTTGCCGGTCGAAGTTATTCCGATGGCAAGGTCATACGTGGCGAGAGAGCTAGTTAAGCTGGGTGGCATTCCGGAGCATCGTCATGGGGTGGTTACTGATAATGGGAATGAGATTTTAGATGTGCATCGCTTTTCTATCCCTAATCCCGTCGAAATAGAAAGGGAAATTAATCAAATCGTCGGGGTTGTGAGTAAT
>JBLHVX010000145.1:0-5036 GCA_047628835.1 Granulosicoccus sp. | reverse complement strand
AAAAAATGAGGGTAAAAGAGTGACGACTATCAGCTGGTTTGACCTCTCGTGGTGCTTAATCCCCATCGTTCTTGTCTGTGGGGTTTATATCGCTTGGCAAGGTAAACCGAGCGAAATAATCATTGCCGTACTTCGCATGGTCGTGCAATTAGTGGCGGTTGGCTATGTGCTAATTAGCATCTTTGATAATCCCTCTCCTTGGATAAGTGCCGGTATTGTTAGTCTCATGCTATTAGTTGCAGCATGGATTGCTATTCGTCCTGTGCGACATCATAAAGGCTACTTGCCAGCGGCGATTATTGCACTCGGGTGCTCTGTAGGACTGCATTTGTGTATTTCTCTGATGTTAGTATTGAAAGCAGATAGCTGGTTTCAACCGCAATTATTGATTCCTTTAGCGGGTATGTATTTCGCTAATGCTATGAACGCGATTAGCCTTGCCGCTGAGCGTTACCATAGCGAACTTTACAACGGTGTAGCTGCTGAAAAAGCCCGTCTAACCGCGTTTCATATAGCGATGATTCCGCAAATCAACGGCTTATTGGCGGTAGGCCTTGTGGCTCTGCCCGGCATGATGACTGGGCAAATTCTGTCCGGGGTTTCACCACTAATCGCCGTGCGTTATCAGATAATGATTATGGCCATGATATTAGGCACGGCGGGAATTGGCGCCGCTATGATGTTGTGGTTGCTGGCTAGGAATAACAAGGCGAGTAATAATAAAAAAATATAATACGATGTCCTTATTACTAGCATCATAATCACAGCGTATCCAGCTGGCCTTCTCATCGTTCTCAAACACTTAATAACACTTACTAACAATTTATAACATTTTACCGTTAACGGACGCTTAACCAAGTGTCTATGCTAGTTCTCACATTTTAACGCTTACTCTTTATCAGGTGTGGTTAAACATGCACGCTTCTATCGACTGAGCGTCATCATTTCTTTCAAACTTTTATTTTCACTCAAAGTTAGTCTGAACGTGTTTCTTAAAGAGTCATTTTTCATTCAAATAAATAAAAATATCTTGAAGGTAAAACAGCAAAAAACGAAATAGGTACAAGTGTACTACTAAGTAAAAATAATACGCTGAGAAACTAAAATAATAACTTCAATAATTTTGGAAGAAACCCTCTCTGCAATGGTATTCGTTAAACCAACAAACCCATTCAGTTTATATAGAGCTCACATGGATTGAACATCTCCTTGATGTTTAGTGAATGAATTATTAGGTCCACTAAGATTGGGATAGCAAGATAAAATCTTGCAGCCGCACCTGACCTTATTGCACTACGTTACTTTGCTAAAGCAACTACTATAAAAATAATGACGAGTAGCAAATATGAATATATCTAAGTCTAAGAATTATCTAATCTGGGCACTATTATGTGTCACCTGTCTGATTAGCGTACAAGCACAGGCAAGATGCTGGAGTAATTGTGACGCTTACAACACGAAATACCCGATCGTTCTGGTGCACGGCGTTGCCGGTTTTAATAGCATTCTTGGTATCGATTATTTCTATGGCGTACGCAATGCGTTAGAAGCAAAAGGTGCCAAAGTATACGCGCCCAATGTTACCGCATGGGAAGATGCTTATGTTCGTGGTGAGCAATTGGTTAGCTCGCTAGAAGACTTACGTGCTTCTACTGGTGCACAAAAATTCAATTTGATTGGCCATAGCTTAGGTGGACCCACTATTCGCTATGCAGCAGGTGTGCGCCCAGATCTTGTAGCCTCCGTTTCGACGGTCAATGCAGTGAACTTTGGTTCCGATGTCGCGGATGTCGCTTTCGGCATTGTGCCTGTCGATGGCGGCGCAGCTCAATTTATCGATACTGCTTTGAACTTGATGGGTAACATTACGGACTCTTTATCGGGTAATCCAGAATATGCCAATAATGCGTTAAATGCCGCCTTATTTATGACCACAGCTCGGTCTAACGAATTCAATGCCCTTTTTCCAGATGGTAAACCGACCTCAAGATGTGGCGAAGGTGCAGCAAAAGTAAATGGTGTTCGTTACTACTCTTGGGGTGGTGATGCTTCATGGACAAATGCTTTTGATATATCGGATGCCTTTTTACTTTTCACCGGCAACGTGATTAATGGTAAAAACGATGGTTTGGTTGAACGTTGTGACCAACATTGGGGTGACGTGATTGGCACAACATACAACATGAACCACCTAGATGCTGTGAATCATATTTTTGGCATACATCATTTGTTCGAAACAGATCCGCTAACGCTATACAAAAACCAGGCTAAGCGACTTAAGTCTGCCGGTCTGTAATGACTGTTTTTAAGTACTGTTTTTAAGTACTGGCGGCATAACGAGAACGTATGCCGCCTTCCTCATTTAATACGAAAAAAACGTTACTCCCCCCTTTTACTAGGGTATTTTGAGATTTTCTGATGAACGTTAATAAAATAAAATCACACCCTTTACTCATACTGCTAATGATTGCTGTCGTTTCTGCAGTAACGGTTTCTTTTATGAGTTTTAAAGTGGAAGAATCTTCTGTAGTCATTGCAACGCAGCAAACTGCATCGGGATCAAGTAAGCCAGAACTTAACACAACCCAGCGCGTACTAGGTTATGAATCTAAATATGGAAGATTACCTGATTCACTCAAAGGCACTACCCTCGATAATGCACTGCAAGTAGACGAAGAGGGGCACCTGCTAATATCCATTAATATTAAAGACTTGTTTGACTATTTCCTTTCTACCATTGCTGAGGAAGATTTGGCGACCATACTTTTACGCATTGATGAGTATTTGACGCACTACTTAGAGGAGCCTGCGTTGAGTGAATCTAAAACGATACTGGCGCAATATATAGAGTTTAAATATTCACTACTGGCCCTTGAAAAAGAGATGGGCAATGACCTAACCCAGATGAGTCAACAAGATAAAGTAAACGGTGGTTATCTTAAATTTCTTCGCAAGCAGATGGATCAACGAAATGCACTCAGAGTACAACACTTCGATCTTGCGGTTTATGAAACGTTTTATGCACAAGAGCAGCGCTATGACGAATACACTTATTCAAAACTGTTAGTAAATTCCGACACGACACTGTCAGCCAGTGAGCGTGCCGATAAAATCACTGGGTTTCAAAACACCTTGCCAGAGGACGTTAGGCAAAGCATGCAAGAGACTCAAATTACCGATGAACTTAAACGCAGAACCGAGAAAGTCCTAGCGGATGGTGGTGACCAACAACAGGTACGAGAATTACGCCGAGAAATGTTTGGTGACGAAGCTGTTCAGCGTTTCGACGCGCTGGATCGACAGCGTGCCCAATGGAAGGCTCGAATTAATACGTATTTGAGTCAGCGCGCCGACATACTGAATAGCCAAGGTTTGGTAGCAGACGAACTCAGTACCCAGGTCGATGCACTACGAGCATCACTTTTTGATGAGCGGGAACAAATACGCGTTCGCAGTATCGAGCGGCATGGCGAAGGGTAGCTCAATTAAGAATAGTTAAGCTAAGCAAACTTCCCCATGTTTATCGAGTTGAGAAGGAGTTATTTTGAATCCAAATACCGATCCGATGTTCAAATCTTTAATCTATTTATCGACTTACGGGTTTTGTCCAAGCCTAATTCGAAAAAAATCGCACAGCTAAATTGCCATACGGCCTATTAAACAAGGGCCATTAATAGCTTAATTTTTTTGCCCTAAATATTTGAATACTTCACCAGCAGAGTTAACTTGGAAATCACAGATCCTGCAAAGCTCATAACACCGCTTTTACTCCTACCTGCCTGCATACCTGATACGCTTACTGCCAAAACGGACTTTCAAAATCACCACGCAGTGGGTTCTCAGGCGGATTTGTGGCAAACTGCAGGTCTGTTATCGAATCAGCCAAAATGCTTCATCCTCATTTATATAAGTACTTTCTAACACTATGATCGAATTTAATCAGGTTTCATTGCAACGTGGTATCAAACCTCTGCTAGATAAGGCAGATTTGCGTATTCATGATGGCCAAAAGCTCGCCTTAATCGGTGCTAACGGTACCGGTAAATCTAGCTTATTTGCCTTGCTTTTAGGTGAGCTTGTAGTTGATAACGGTGATTTATTTTTTCCATCAGGCTGGCGTATAGCCCACATGGCACAGGAAGTTGAAGCCAGTGAGCGGAGTGCGGTTGATTATGTAATTGACGGTGATAAAACCTACCGTAAGATTGAGCACGGCATCAATACCACCACCTGTGATAACGAGCTAGCTGAATGGCACAGCAAGATGGATCTACATGCAGGCTACAATATTCACGTTCAGGCTGAACAGCTATTACACGGTCTTGGCTTTAAGCAAAGCGATATGGTTAAGCCTGTTTCGGGTTTCTCTGGCGGTTGGCGTATTCGATTGAACCTTGCCCAAGCCTTAATGACTCCTTCTGATTTATTATTACTCGATGAGCCCACCAACCACTTAGATTTGGATGCCACGCTGTGGTTAGAGCAATGGCTAAATAAGTATCAGGGCACGCTGGTATTTATCTCTCACGATCGTGATTTTATCGACGGTGTAGCCGATCATATTGTGCACATGAACCAATGCACCCTTACTAGTTATCCAGGCAACTACAGCGCTTATGAACACATCCGCGCCGAACGATTAGCGCAACAACAAGTAATGCATGAAAAGCAGCAAGTACGTATTGCCGAAATTGAACAATTCGTCACGCGTTTTAAAGCCAAAGCCAGTAAAGCGAAGCAAGCACAAAGCCGAGTGAAAGAATTAGAGCGCATGGAAAAAATTGCGCCAGCGCATGTGGACTCACCGTTTAAATTTAATTTTGCCTGTCACGATAAAGTCTCTACCCCGCTGCTGAATCTTGAAGACGCCGATATCGGCTATCCGGCAAAAGCAGAAAACGAGGCGGTTGCCATTTTACATCAGCAAAATGTTTCTTTCATCCCAGGCCATCGCATCGGTTTATTGGGCGCTAACGGTGCGGGTAAATCGACGTTAATAAAAACCTTATGCAACGAGTTACCTCAACTTTCGGGGA
>JBLHVX010000144.1:0-5056 GCA_047628835.1 Granulosicoccus sp. | reverse complement strand
TCAGCACCGTTTACCGGTAGTTTCAGTGGTAGCACCGAGGCAGCCGACTGGGCCGTGCAATGGTTGCCCGATGGTGGCGAAGTGACTCAAGAGAGTTACGTCAATCTTATTCCAACAGCGCAAGGCGGCACGCATGTTAATGGCATGCGTACTGGTTTATTAGATGCGATGCGCGAGTATTGTGAGTTCAGAAGTTTATTGCCCCGTGGCGTTAAGCTCGCGCCCGATGATATCTGGGTAAGCTGTTGCTTTGTGCTTAGTTCTAAGTTAAGTGACCCACAGTTTTCTGGACAAACCAAAGAGCGTTTATCATCACGCGAAGCGGCAGCATTTGTATCGGGTGTGGCAAAAGATGCGTTTAGTTTATGGCTGAATCAGCATACAGAAGATGGTGATAAGCTTGCTGACTTTTGCATTGGTAATGCACAAAAGCGTGTGCGTTCTAGTAAAAAAGTCGCGCGTAAAAAAATCACCCAAGGGCCAGCATTGCCCGGAAAACTGGCAGATTGTTCTAGCGCCGAACCAGAGCGCGGTGAATTGTTCTTAGTGGAAGGAGATTCGGCGGGCGGTTCTGCCAAACAGGCACGTAGCCGAGAGTTCCAAGCGATTATGCCGTTGCGCGGTAAGATTCTCAATACTTGGGAAGTGGATAGCTCAGAAATATTAGCCAGCCAAGAAGTACACGATATCTCTGTGGCGATAGGGGTTGATCCCGGCGTAGATAATCTAGAGAAGTTACGCTATCACAAGGTCTGTATTTTAGCCGATGCCGATTCTGATGGCCTTCATATTGCGACTTTATTGTGCGCACTATTTTTACGCCATTTTCCAGCGTTAGTAAACAATGGGCATATCTTTGTCGCGATGCCGCCTCTGTTTAGAATTGATATCGGTAACGACGTGTATTACGCGCTCGACGAATCAGAAAAACAGGGAATATTGGATCGTATTATTGCAGAAAAGAAAAAGGGTAAAGTGAATGTGCAGCGCTTTAAAGGCTTGGGTGAAATGAACCCTTTGCAATTGCGCGAGACCACCATGGATCCTGATACTCGTCGCCTTGTACAGCTTACTGTAGAAGCTGAAGATGGCGCCCATCAAATGCTCGATATGTTACTCGCTAAAAAACGTGCGTCAGATAGAAAGTCGTGGCTAGAAGATCGTGGTAATTTGGCGGATGTAAGCTGAGTTCCAGCACTTAATTGTATTGTGTTTTGCGAGCAAAAGGTTTGCTAAAAAGTCGCCTATAAAATTTATAGAGTAGTTATCGGATAAGTGAAAAATATGAATATAAAAGACCTCCCTAATGATGCGGGAATTATAATTTGCGGTCACGGTAGTCGCGCAAAAATATCTGAAGAAGAATTTAGTTTGTTGGCTAAAGGTCTGCGTGCGCGCGTGCCTAGTTTGAAAGTGGAATATGGTTTTTTAGAATATTCCTCCCCTAATATTCATATGGCCTTAGATCGCTTAGTGGCGCAAGGTGTGAAAACCATTTACGCGGTGCCGGGGATGTTGTTTGCGGCGACTCATGCGCAAAACGATATCCCATCTGTATTAACCACCTATCAAGAAAAGCATGCGGGTTTAACGATTGAATACGGTCGTGAGTTAGGTTTGCACGACGAGATGATTAGTGCGTTTCAAATGCGCATTCTTAATGCGATGGGCTACGATAGTGCTCCAGCCACAGGTGAACTATATGACACGATGTTAGTCGTGGTGGGTCGAGGTACATCGGTTACCGCGGCAAATGCCGAAGTCGCCAAACTTACGCGTACCGTGTGTGAAAATCTTGGTTTTGGCTGGGCAGAAACCGTCTATTCAGGCGTGACTTACCCATCGGTAGGGCGCGGTTTAGAAATGGCGGTTAAATTAGGTTACAAAAAAATTGTAGTCGCGCCATACTTTTTATTCGGCGGCCGTTTAATTGACCGCATTATGGGGTATGTTGATAAGGTCGCTAGCGAAACAGCTGATGTGCAATTTATACGCGCAGATTATTTGCGCGATCAAGATCACGTGATTAATACATTTATGGCGCGTATTGATGAAACGATATCGGGTCTAGCGTCGCAGTCAGATCAGTTAAGTTTAATGGATGACTTTAAGGCGCGATTAGCTCGCGGCGAAGTCAATGTACACCATCACCATGCTGAGTTTCAGCCAAAGCCGACTGATGATCACTCAGCGGGACAGGAGCCTTCAGCGGATAAAGAACATTCGCACGGGCATTCGGATGATAAAAACCACGCGCCTGATGATTTGCATAGCCACTCTCACAGCCATTCTCACAGCCATAGTCATGCACCTTATAAACATATTGGGCACCCTAATGGCCCGCGCACGATGATTAACGAAAATATTTGTTGCTGCTTTATGCGTCAGTTTCCGCAACATATAATTGACGAAGAAAAAGCCATTAAGGCAGAATTGCCCGGTACGCCTGCGTGTAAAAAGTCTCGTTAGCGCCTGTCCATAAATACTTGCCCATCAGTGTCTATCCATATGCGCCTCGCCTTAGCGCATTAATTGTATGAGTTGTAATAATGTACGAAGCCGCGTTTAAATTTCTCCTTGCTGTTGGAATGCAAGATAAGGGTGTGGCTTTGCTTATCTCATCGAATGACAATAAAAATAATGTATTAATGGACCAAGACATTTTTGTCTTTACTCTGCCGGCCTTACATCAGTTGTTAGTGGCTTATGATAATCGCGTGAATTCAGTTTATGTGGATTTTCGCAAGATGCTATATCGTAGCGAGCTAAATGCGCAATTAGCAGAGCATGGCCACCATATCGCGCTTCATCAGTCCTCTTCAGCCAATCATGTTGATAGCAATCGGTATTGTTTGTTTAAGCTGCCATCTTAAGTAAATGGATTCATAGCTTGGGTTAAGCCTTGAGTCGAATAGATAAATAACAATCTATGCGCGAATCTTGATTAGCTGCTACAATCGCACCCAACGATTCAGGTGCTCTGTATAGCCTCTATAGGTGATAAAGAGATAATCGGGAAGTACGGTACTAGCTATAGGCTCAATCCGTCGCTGCCCCCGCATCGGTATAAGAGAAACCTACGCAGATTGCCAAAGGCAATGTAAACCACTGAGCCATATTGTGCTTGGGAAGGTGTAGGTCTTACTGTGATAGTGGATAGTGCTCCGGCTCTATACCCTATCGTTTTTCTTAGAGCCCGAATACCGGCCTGTTTTATCACTTCATATTGCACGGTGGGTGCATAGACAAGGTATTCAATTATGACAACACATATCACATCACATTCTTCTCTTCAGTCAGTCGATGCGACATCTGCTAGCACCATGCGTTTACAGAGTATGGGTGCCATGATGTTTGGTCTTGCACTGGTATTAGTCGTCGGCTTTTTGCCTACGGCGGCAGCCCATAATGCGGCGCACGATACGCGACATGCATTAGCGTTTCCTTGCCATTAATAATGTAGCTAGTCTGCTTGGTTTTTGCTGAATTCTCAGGGCAACCTGAAGAATCTATAATTTGTCAGGGGTTTCTTAGTAATCCATTAACCATATGTAGATTACTCGTATAAAAATCTCGCTATCCATAAGACATTAATAGATTTTGTAACTCCTCAGCACTGTCCGTAACTGTTCAGATTACAGTCAAAGCTGTGCTGAGCAAGGCGGAAAAATTCGAGTTTACAAGTGTAAATGATCATTTTTTAACGCAGTTCAGCGCGATTTTGAATGTGAGCTGGTAGATATTAGATTTTTATCATCAGTTGCCCCTGTCCTAGGAGATATATTATGTTGTTCCGTCGCATTATTCTTAATGCTATTTTTGCCGGTATAGCCGGAGGCTTATTGTTAAGTCTGGTGCAAGTGCTCACGGTGAACCCCATTATTTTTGCTGCCGAAGCTTACGAAATAGCTGGAACTGAAGTGGTCGCTTCTCATGCCTTAGAAACAGTACCGGAACCGACGCCAAATCATCACGGTGATGAGCATTCCGATAGCCATAGTCATAGTCATAGTCATTCACATGATACGTGGGCGCCAGCTGATGGTGCAGAGCGAACCGCTTATACAATATTTGCCAATATCTTTGTGGGTATTGGGTTTGCCGCTGTGTTGTTGTCGATCATGACGCAGATACAAGTACAGGGGATTGCACAGCTTACGGTAGCCAAAGGTTTTTTGTGGGGTCTCGGCGGTTTTATGGCATTTTTTGTGGCGCCAAGCATTGGTATGCCCCCAGAGATCCCCGGGATGATGGCAGCACCGTTGGAGCATCGTCAACTATGGTGGGTGTTGGCCGTACTGGGCATGGGTTTTGGTTTATTGATTTTGGCGTTTGCGCCTTTTCGCTGGAAATTAATCGGTGTAGCAGCGATAGCATTGCCTTATGTGGTGAGTATTCCGCATTTTGAGGGTGTGGCATTTAGTCACCCCGACCCTCTAGTGGTGAATGCCTTAATCGACCTACAGCAACAATTCATTTTGTTTAGTGGCCTGAGTAATTTATGTCTATGGTTAATCTTGGGTGGCAGTTGTGCGTGGTTGCTTAATCGTTATGTGCTGAAAGACGCCAACTTGGGTGATAGTGCTCATGCCGAATCTGTCTAGCCCTATATCTAATAACCGACCTAATGCCCCACCAGGTAATCTAGCGGTATTTCAGTTTCCTTTTACTGCGGTGGCAGGGCAGCGGTCATTTAAATTAGCCTTGATATTAGCGGCAATTAACCCAGCGATTGGTGGCGTGTTAGTGAGTGGCCCGCGTGGTTCGGCTAAATCAACCTTGGCTCGTGGCTTGGCCGATGTAATGCCAGTTCACGGCCAGCCATTAGCCAGCAATACATCATCGCCTTTCATTACGTTGCCTCTTGGGGCAACCGAAGAAAGTGTCTTGGGCACTATTAATTTACAGCAAGTATTACAAGAAAAAACTGTCGAATTTCAAGCTGGTTTATTAGCAAAAGCGGATGGCGGCATTTTATATGTCGATGAGGTGAATTTACTCGCAGATCATCTAGTCGATTTATTATTAGATGTATCGGCCAGCGGTGTTAATGTGG
>JBLHVX010000143.1:0-5075 GCA_047628835.1 Granulosicoccus sp. | reverse complement strand
TTTTATCGAAATTAAATTCAGGTGTTATTTCTAATCATCAACTAAGATTAAATAAAGATGATCACGATCATCAGCATGACCACGATGATAATCTACTGGTGCAGGAAGCTCAGCCATTGATAAAAAAACCGCCTATGTATAAGGTGATTATGTTGAACGATGATTACACGCCAATGGAGTTTGTTGTGTATGCATTAGAAAATTTTTTTAGTATGGGAAGAGAGCAAGCAACAAAAGTCATGTTACAGGTTCACACAGAAGGCAAAGCTGCCTGTGGCGTCTATACTAAAGATATAGCAGAGACAAGAGCCGCACAAGTAAACCAAAGTGCAAAGGATAACGAGCATCCATTACTGTGTGAAATAGATGCGATGGAAGATGAATGATTCTAGTAAATGTGAGGATGTATTATGTTAAGTAAAGAGTTAGAGCAAACACTAAACGATGCCTTTACACATGCAAGGTCAAAGCGTCATGAGTTTATGACCGTCGAACATTTACTACTGGCACTATTGGATAACGATTCGGCATCGTCCGTGTTAAAAGCATGCGGCTCGAATGTGGATGAGCTGCGCAAAGAATTGGTGGATTTTGTCGACACCACCACTCCATTATTCAGTGTGAGTGAAAGTGGGCGAGAGACACAACCCACATTGGGCTTTCAGCGAGTCTTACAGCGTGCAGTTTTTCACGTGCAGTCATCGGGGAAGCAAGAGGTCTCCGGCGCTAATGTGCTAGTGGCGCTATTTAGTGAACAAGAAAGCCAAGCCGTATACTTTTTGAAAGTACAAAGTGTCGCGCGTATCGATGTGGTGAATTATATTACTCACGGCATATCAAAAGTGGGCGATAGTAGTGTTAGTCAAGGTGATGAAAGTGACCAAGCCAATGCCGCAGAAAATGCAGAGAGTGGTGCGGCAAGTGGAACCGATCCACTAGAAAGCTACGCAACAAACTTAAACGAATTAGCGTTAGCAGGGAAGGTTGATCCCCTCATCGGACGTGATAGTGAGCTTGAGCGGGTGGGTCAAATATTATCTCGTCGCCGTAAAAACAATCCATTGTTAGTCGGTGAGTCGGGTGTCGGTAAAACGGCTATTGCGGAAGGTTTAGCTAAGAAAATTGTCGATGGTGAGGTGCCGGAAGTACTTGCGAACAGCGTTGTTTATTCACTGGATATGGGTGCCTTATTAGCGGGAACAAAATATCGTGGGGATTTTGAAAAACGTTTAAAAGCGCTACTGGCCGAACTGAAAAACCGTAAAGATTCAATTTTGTTTATTGACGAAATCCACACCATCATTGGTGCAGGTGCCACCTCTGGCGGTGTAATGGATGCCTCAAATTTATTAAAACCCTTATTGTCTTCTGGTGAAATGCGCTGTATTGGTTCAACAACTTTTCAAGAGTATCGTGGTATCTTTGATAAAGATCGCGCATTGTCTCGCCGCTTTCAAAAAGTGGATGTTAATGAGCCGTCGGTCGATGATACGTACAAAATACTTAAAGGCTTGAAGTCGCGTTTTGAAGAGCATCATCACGTGAAATACACGGATAGGGCATTACGTTCAGCCGCAGAATTAGCCGGTCGTTATATTAATGATCGCTTTATGCCAGACAAAGCCATCGATGTGATTGATGAAGCCGGTGCATTTCAACAGCTACAGCCAGCGAATAAGCGCAAAAAACAATTAGGTGTTCATGATATTGAGAGTATCGTGGCTAAAATCGCCCGTATTCCAGCAAAAACTATTTCTAGTAGTGATAAAGATCAGCTACGTAAGTTAGATGATAATTTAAAAATGACTGTTTTTGGTCAAGACGAGGGTATTGATGCCTTAACAACGTCGATTAAGTTGTCGCGTGCGGGATTGGGTGCAGAAGAAAAGCCGATTGGATCATTTCTGTTTTCTGGTCCAACCGGTGTGGGTAAAACTGAGCTGTGCCGTCAGTTAGCCGATGCTATGGGCATTGAACTTATCCGTTTTGATATGTCGGAGTATATGGAACGTCATACGGTGTCCCGTTTAATCGGTGCGCCTCCAGGCTATGTCGGTTTTGACCAAGGGGGCTTGTTGACGGAAGCAGTCACCAAAAACCCATACTGTGTCATATTACTGGATGAAATTGAAAAAGCGCATCCAGAAGTCTTTAACTTGTTGTTGCAGGTGATGGATCACGGCACGTTAACGGACAACAATGGACGTAAAGCCGATTTTCGTAATGTGGTACTCATTATGACCACCAATGCCGGTGCGGAAGAAATGAGTCGTGCATCGATTGGTTTCAGTCACCAAGATCACAGTAGCGATGGCAAGGAAGCACTGAAAAAAGTGTTTACGCCAGAATTTCGTAACCGTTTAGATTCTATTATTCAGTTCTCTGCACTGTCTAGAGAAGTGATTAAAACCGTTGTCGATAAGTTTTTAGTACAGCTGCAAACACAGTTGGATGAAAAGCGTGTCCACCTCATTGTTACTGACGAGGCGCGAGACTGGCTGGCGAACAATGGCTACGATGAAAAAATGGGTGCCCGTCCTATGGCAAGGCTGATTCAAGAAAAATTGAAAAAACCACTGGCTGAATTAGTATTGTTTGGTGAGTTAAGCAATGGTGGTGATGTTACCGTCACTGTGGAGGATGATGATATCCACTTGGAATTGGCGAGTGAGCTCGAAGCTGTTTAGGTAAGTTAATCTGTAGTGCTAATTAGCAGTATCACTGAGCACTACAACAAGACATAAAAAAAGAGGCTGTAAGCCTCTTTTTTTATGTCTTGTTGTCTGGTGTTTATCTAGCGCGGAAGGTAATGCGCCCTTTCGACAAGTCGTAAGGTGTCATTTCTACTTTGACCTTATCGCCAGTCAGAATACGAATGTAGTTTTTACGCATTTTCCCAGATATATGGGCATTTACTACGTGACCGTTTTCTAGCTTTACACGGAAAGTGGTGTTTGGCAGAGTGTCGATCACTTCGCCTTCAAGTTCGATATTTTCTTCTTTTGCCATTCGAAAATGTATCCTAAGCAGGGGGGAGAAATAGAGTCAATAAAGCGCTGCATTTTGCCTGAAAATCCATCAATAGCCAAGCCAATAGGCTAATTAAAGAAGAGTTTTCTAATAAAAACCGGTATTTAACCTAAATACCGCAGTTGAATTGTTGCGAGGGTGGCTAAGGTGCAGAATATGAAGTGATTTTTTGTTTTTTTTGGCAAATTCGTAGCCATCCTACGGGTGTAGCCTAAAAAAGTGAAAAACGCTTTAGATTCAGCATTTTAGGTAGTCACAGTAGATTCAACTGCGGTATTTAGGTTAAATGCTTTAGTGGGTTTTTGATGCGGCTAGTTGATGAATAGTGGGTAGTTAGTTGACCAATACCCACTGACTGCCCGATTGAATTTCTAGTGGTCGATAGGCCGATTTATAATTCATTTTAGAGGAGTTTTTAATCCAGTAACCCAAATACACGCTAGGAAGTTTGAGTCTTTTAGCTTCTTCGACAAGATATAGAATGACAAAACTGCCTAAGCTACGCTTATCTTCTGCGGGGTCATAATAGGTATACACTGCAGATAGGCCGTTATCCATAGTGTCGACAACGGTTGTCGCGATCAGCTGGCCATCACAGCGAAGCTCATAATAATTGGCGCAATGCCAAGAAGAGCCAAGAAAGCTCTTGAACTGTGACTCGGAGGGCGGGTACATATCACCATCTTTGTGGCGTATGCGAATATATTGCTCGTAGAGTGAATAATGCTCAGCAGTATCAATGCTGTCAACACGATGTATGCTTAAGTCTTTATTCCGCTTCCATGTGCGTTTTTGACTGCGGCTGGGCTTAAAGAGGTTGACTGGAATACGCATTGGTATGCAGGCATCGCAGTTCTCACACAAAGGTTTATAGACATGTGTACCACTACGACGAAATCCGTACTCGGATAGCTGAGAATATAGTGCTCGGTCAATCGATTGTTTGGGGTTAAGAAAGACAGTCGAGGCGGTTTCGTTCTCGAGATAACTACAAGAATGTGGCTGGGTCTGAAAAAACTGTAGCGACTCTAGATCAGAGATCTCTTCTATCGCATCAATGGTGTTTTCTCGTTTAGTCATTACTGGTCCGAAGTTTTATTTGCTGAGAGATCCGGGCTGTTCATGTCGTTTGTGCTTTCTGCAGTTCGCCAGTGGCAGACTACATCACTTACATATTGTTTAATAAGCTCCTCGAACTCCTCTCGTGCTATTTCAACAGCACCCAAAGAGGCAAGGTGATCGTTGTATACTTGGCAATCAAGACCTACATAGTGCCATTTTTTGAGTTGTTCTACCAGATGAAATAGGGCGATTTTTGAACCGTTAGTCCGCCGGCTAAACATAGATTCGCCAAAGAACATTCTCCCCAGCGCTATGCCGTATAAACCACCGACTAGAATGTCACCTTCCCAGACTTCTATTGAGTGAGCGTGTCCCATCTGGTATAACTCGGAATAAGCATCAATAATTTCTTCGCTAATCCAGGTGTCGGCCTCTGCATCATTAGAGCGAGGTTCTGCGCAGGCTTCCATTACGGATTCAAACGCTGTGTCAAAGGTGATGGTAAAAGGAGTTTTTTTAATGGTCTTGCGTAAGCTACGACTAATATGTAATTGATCAATGTGAATAAAGGTGCGAGGCGAAGGTGACCACCATAAAATAGGCTCGCCGTCACTGAACCAAGGGAAAATACCCTGCGAATAAGCAGTTAATAACCAAGTGGGCGATAATTGTCCGCCGGCTGCCAGTAAGCCATTAGGGGAGGTTAACGCCGATGCCGTATCAGGAAAGCGAGGCACGTGTGGGTCTAACCATGGAAGTTGCAACATATACACTAACTGCCTAATACAAGAATGCTCACCCTATGTGGGCGAAAGAGAGGAATATCATAATGCAACTCGCTAAATCAACCAATATTATTGGCGGTTTTATTTTGCTGGCCTGTGGTGTGGTCGGTTGTTTCTACCCCGACGCAGTCGCTAGTTATTATGGTTTCGTGTATGAGCAGCTAGAGGCAAAAACAACTATTCGGGTGCTGGCGGGTT
>JBLHVX010000142.1:0-5084 GCA_047628835.1 Granulosicoccus sp. | reverse complement strand
TAAAAGGTGATAGCCGTGTACAAGCGATCGCAGCGGCGTCTATCTTGGCAAAAGTCACTCGTGACCGTGAAATGGTCGCTTATGCAGAAGAGTATCCTGGCTATGGCTTTGCGGCCCACAAGGGCTATCCAACCAAAGTGCATATGGAGGCTTTACAGCGATTAGGCGTCACGCCTATACATCGTACGTCTTATGCGCCAGTGAAGGCGATCATACTAGCTAACAGCCTAACAGCCTAACAGCTAACTGTTAGCAGCTATTGAGGAGGCTTTATAAGAACACTGTAAAGCCTTTTTTGTTTTTCCTGTTAACCGTACTCTGTCAATTGTAAACCCTCTTACTGTAAACTTTTTTATATAGCTTTGATTTTTTCGAGTTGTGTTTCTAACTTCTCAATTGATTGATTGTAGTCAGCGAGTTTTTCTTTCTCTTTATCGACCACTGCGGCAGGGGCTTTATCTACAAAGCCGGCATTGTTTAGCTTTCCGCTAATGCGCGCAGCTTCCTTGTGTAGCTTTACAACTTCTTTTGTTAATCTTGCTGCCTCAGCATCTTTGTCAATAAAGCCTGCCATGGGAACCAAGATGTCCATATTGCCGACTAGTGCCGTGGCAGATAGTGGTGCTTCTTCGCCAGCGTTTAACCATTGAGTACTCTCTAAGCCTGCAAGCTTACTTAAAAATGTTTGCATGCTATTTAAGCGTTGCTGATCTTGTTCGTTACCATTCGCAAAATAGAGCGGTAATTTAATAGCGGGTGAAATTTGCATATCATCACGAATTTTACGGACGCCAATAATAATGTTTTTAACCCATTCAATATCATTGATCGCTGGCTCATCAATTTTACTCTGATCGGCTACAGGGTAAGAAGCCAGCATAATAGTGTCGCCACTAACGCCTGCAAGGTCGCGTACTCGCTGCCAAATCTCTTCTGTGATAAAAGGAATTAATGGGTGTGCTAAGCGAAGTGTAGTTTCTAGTACGCGGATTAACGTGCGACGCGTGCCACGCTGTTGAGCGGCCGTTGCATTTTCATCAGATAATGTAGGTTTAGAAAGTTCTAAATACCAGCCGCAATACTCATTCCAAATAAAATCGTACAGTGCTTGCGACGCTAGGTCTAAGCGATAAGTGCTTAGACCTTCTTCAACAGCTTGCTCGGCTTGTTGTAAGCGAGAAATAATCCAGCGGTCAGCAAGTGACAGTTCAGCGGTCTCTCCGTTAATGCCACAATCTTGATCTTCGCAGTTCATTAATACATAGCGTGCTGCATTCCATATCTTGTTACAAAAATTGCGGTAGCCTTCGATACGACCAATATCAAAATTAATATCACGGCCGGTAGAGGCTAATGAATAATAGGTGTATCGCAAGGCATCGGTACCGTAGGGGTTAATCCCTTCGAAAAATTCTTTACGTGTCGACTTTTCAATTTTAGAAGCGGCTTTTGGATTCATTAATCCAGTGGTGCGTTTTGTCACGAGGCTTTCTAGGTCTATGCCATCGATCAAATCAATGGGGTCGAGTACATTGCCTTTTGACTTCGACATTTTTTGGCCGCTGCTATCGCGGACTAAACCATGTACATAAACCGTATGGAACGGCACTTCTTTACGGAGGTAAAGCGTTAGCATAATCATTCTGGCGACCCAGAAGAAAATGATGTCAAAGCCCGTTACCAATACATTGCTAGGGTGAAAGGTCTCAAGTTCAGGCGTTTTTTCTGGCCAACCTAATGTACCGAACGTCCAGAGACCAGAAGAAAACCATGTGTCTAATACATCTTCGTCTTGAGTGAGCGTGATGTCGTTACCCAGATTGTGTTTTTCACGTACGTCAGCTTCACTGCGTCCTACATAGACTTTTCCTGATTCGTCGTACCATGCAGGAATTCTATGCCCCCACCACAATTGACGAGAAATGCACCAATCTTTAATGTCACGCATCCACGAAAAGTACATGTTTTCATATTGATTAGGGACGAATTTAATGGATCCATCTTCAACTTTCGAGATGGCTTCTTCTGCTAAAGGTTGAGTGCGCACATACCATTGGTTAGTGAGGTAGGGCTCGATAACCACGCCGGAACGATCGCCCGTAGGGACTTTTAAGTTGTGATCATCAATTTTTTCTAATAAACCTAGAGCCTCAAAATCAGCAATGATTTGTTTGCGCGCGGCAAAGCGTTCCATACCACGATAAGCTTCAGGCGCATCGTTATTAATATTCGCATCATCATCTAAAATATTAATAAGCGGCAGGTTATGACGTTGTCCCATTTCATAATCGTTAAAATCATGAGCAGGGGTGATTTTGACGCAACCCGTACCAAATTCACGATCTACATAATCGTCGGCAATAATGGGGATTTCTCGCCCCACTAACGGCAGTGTAATGGTTTGACCAATAAGGTGTTGGTAGCGTTCATCTTCTGGATGTACGGCAACAGCACTGTCGCCCAACATGGTTTCAGGGCGTGTTGTGGCAACGACTAAATACCCGTCGCCACTTGTTAGTGGGTAACGAAAGTGCCATAAATGGCCTTTCTTTTCTACGCTGAGAACTTCTAAATCAGAAATCGCGGTGTGTAATTTAGGGTCCCAGTTAACTAAGCGTTTGCCACGATAAATAAGGTTGTCATCGTATAGGCGAATAAAGACTTCTTGTACGGCTTTATAAAAACCGTCATCCATTGTGAAACGCTCACGGCTCCAATCTGGGCTAGCGCCTAAACGACGTAATTGACGGGTGATATTACCGCCCGACTCGTTCTTCCACTCCCAAATTTTCTCAATAAATTTTTCTCGGCCTAAGTCGTGACGCGTGATACCTTCGGCATCAAGTAAACGCTCAACGACCATTTGTGTCGCAATACCTGCGTGGTCTGTACCTACTTGCCACAGGGTGTTTTTGCCTTTCATTCGTTGGTGACGTACCAACGCATCCATAATCGCTTCTTGGAAACCGTGCCCCATATGTAAACTGCCCGTTACGTTGGGTGGTGGAATCATAATGCAGTAGCTTTCCCCTTCACCTGAGGGTTTAAAATAGCCGGAGTCTTCCCAGGTTTTGTACCACGATTGCTCGATTGCTTGGGGCTGATAGGTTTTTTCCATAATACGTACAGTGTCTTTTATTGCGATAAAGTAATGAGAGGCGAGCCGCCTACAGCTTAAATCTAAGCTTGTATAGCTAGGAAGTAGTGGGCTAATAGATCTAGGAGATCTGCCTATGGATTTTATGGCTCGATTAAAAGCGAGTGATTATACAGTGAACTGTGCACGAGAGTGAAAATTCCGTGCATTTTTCATGCGCTATTTTTCATCGGCTATTGTTGTAATTGATCGTTATGGTTTTTTACAACCTCAACGAGTTTTCGGCGTAATTCTGCTTCAATCTTGGGTAAGTGATGGCTAACAAGCTGGTCTATTAGCCGTTGCGTGTAACTGGCATTTGCTGTGGGAAGTCGTTGTTCATCGGCGGGCTCATCCATATTGTTGAGAATGTCATCCTGATCGCTACTCTCAGCGGCATGTTGGTTGTTCAAGCGCTGTCTGAGATGTGCAGGTAAAAATGGATTTTCTGCTAGTGAAGATGCTTTTTGATCTGCGCTATTATCGACAAGTTGTGGTTCGCTGATCTTGTGTGTTGAGATTTTTGCTTTGGCATTAGTAAATAGCGAGCGCTGCCCAGGTAGTGCATTCGTACCGTTTAAGGAGCTTTGCATGCTTGAGATGTCCGCTAAAACAGCCGTGACATTCGTCGTTACCGCATCGTGATTAACGTTGGCAAATTCAGTATTGACGTTTTGATTGTTATTACCCTTATTTGTTACTGTGGCAGTGAGGTCAGCTCTTGTTCGTTCAGCTTCGTGTGGTAATGATGGAGAAGATACCGGGTATTGCAGTAATGGAATATTATCTACTTGCTTATTATCGTTATCTAAGAGGCTTTTGATAGATTCTAGTTCAGTGAGTAATGTATGTTGTTTGTTATTGAATATATCTATAGTGGCCATTACTCAACACCTCTTTTTTTATTATGGATTGATTATGGATTGGGTGTATAAACGATACATTCGACAAGCTCGTGAAAATAATACCATGAGAATACTGTAGTTAAATCAGATGATCAATCCGTGGGCTAAATATATTGCCTTATAATTTATGTGATTTTAGAGGGTAGCCTCGATCTCGGTAGTATTGATAGCTCTCTCTCGTAGCCGCTAAGAGAGCTTTATTTTGCACTACAATTTCAGATAATTTTTTGAAACGGCTAAATTCCTTAGGCGTTTCCTGCAGCAGGTTAATTATCACATCATGATATGCGTCGGTATGTCCTTGCCAGTCAATGACAATATTCTCCGGTGCTTGCTTGCTCCCAGATGAGATGTTGTGAGGCACAAACGATTCGGGTTTAAATGACCATAGGTAATGACTCATAGAGTCGGCGTGTTCTTGGTTGTCGACGCGGATAACCACATGTCGCCCTGTGTGCAATGCTTTTTCAGCCAGTCGGCAAGCAAAGTGATCGCGGGCGGCAAGGGTGTGGTCTTGCAGAATGTAAAAATCGACCTCTGTCATGGTTGTAGCTACTTTGTTGCTTTGGTTGATTGGCTGCTCACAGTGCGAGAAGCCTTGCCCAGTAAGTAGTGACTCAATAGGGGCACGGGTCTGCCAGTCGCGCCCTTATTAGCACCCGATAACCATGCTGTGCCAGCAATGTCTAAGTGCGCCCATGGGTAGTTTTCGGTAAAGTGAGATAAGAAACACGCAGCGGTAATGCTCCCTGCTTCGCGGCCACCAATATTGGCTAAATCAGCAAAGTTACTTTTCAGCTGTTTTTTATAGTCGTCCCATAAAGGCATTTGCCATGCTCTATCACCGGTATGTTGACCGGCATCTAATAAATTTTGAGCAAGTTGTTCATCATTACTAAATAAGCCAGTCGCATGTCCGCCAAGGGCAATCACGCAAGCGCCTGTCAATGTGGCAATGTCGACCACAGATTGTGGGTTATAGCGTGCGGCATAACTGAGTGCATCACATAGCACAAGGCGTCCTTCAGCATCGGTGTTGAGAA
>JBLHVX010000141.1:0-5091 GCA_047628835.1 Granulosicoccus sp. | reverse complement strand
TATTGAGCATATTAAAGCTGAGCAAGGCGTCGAAAAAGTCACTATCTTAGGCATATGTGAAGGCGGCGTATTTTCTATTTGCTACAGCGCCCTATACCCAGACAATGTTAAAAACTTAATCACTAGCATTACACCTGTAGATTTTCATGGTGACCAGCGTGATGAAAAATTATCTCATGGCTATATTAATTTATGGTCACGCAATTTAGACCCCGAAGACATCGACCTAATGATAGAAGCTTACGGGAATATGCCGGGCGAGCTCATGGGTATGGTTTTCCAACTGATTACGCCAATCAAATCACTCACCAAATATAATATTGATTTAATTAATATTGCCCAAGACGAAAAAAAGCTGATGAATTTTTTACGTATGGAAAAATGGTTAGCCGACCGTCCTGACCATCCTGGGGAAGCAGCAAAACAGTGGTTTAAAGATCTTTATCAAGACAACAAATTAATTAAAAACACCTTAGAGCTAAACGGGCAAACCGTTGATTTACGCAAGGTCAATGTTCCTGTGCTTAATGTATTTGCGTTAAACGATCATATTATCCCCCCCGAATGTTCTAAGGCCCTAAAAAACTATGTGGGTACAGATGACTATACTGACTTACCACTACCAGGAGGTCATGTGGGTGTATTTGTCAGCGGGAAATCACAAGGCATCCTAGGGAAAGGGATTGTGGACTGGTTAACTGAACGAGACACATGAGTCGTCTATACTTTTTATTTATATGTACATAAAATAAATATACTACAAAAAATTAAGAGCACTTACACGAGTGCCTAATAAAAAGAAAACTCCAAAACATAAAAGTACTGGAAAATAATAACAACACGTATCACTGTATACAACGAAGGTAGATTGAGTGCTTATGAAAAATAAAATAGTCTCAGCTGATGACGCAGTTGCCTTAATTCAAGATGGAGACACTTTGTGCCTATCTGGTTTTGTCGGCACAGGCACACCAGAAGAATTGATTATTGCCCTAGAACGGCGTTTTCTAGCAACAGACTCGCCGAGAGATCTCACCCTAGTCTTTGCCGCAGCACCGGGTGATGGTAAAGAGCGAGGAGCCAATCGCCTAGCTCACAAAGGACTCATTAAACGTGTCATTGGTGGTCACTGGGCGCTCGTTCCAAAAATCGCCCAAATGGCCAACAATAACGAAATAGAAGCTTATAATTTTCCGATGGGAACATTAACCCAACTGTTTCGGGATATTGCTGCTCACCGTGGCGGTATTCTTACCCAAGTGGGTCTAGGCACATTTGTTGACCCTCGACAAGAAGGAGGTAAATTGAATGACGTCACCACGGAAGACCTTGTTGAACTGATGACTATTGATGGCAAAGAATGGTTATTTTATAAAACCTTCCCTATTAACGTGTGTTTTTTACGCGGTACAACATCAGACCCTCATGGTAATACCACCTTAGAAAAAGAAGCCCTTACGCTAGATAACTTAGCGATTGCCATGGCAACCAAAAACTCTCTCGGGCTGACGATAGTACAAACTGAGCGTATCGCCGAGAGCAGTACGTTAAATCCACGTCTCGTGAAAATTCCACGTATCATGGTGGATTGTGTCGTCGTTTCTGAGCCTGCTAATCACAAACAAACCTACGGCACAGATTACAACCCTGCATTTGCTAGCGAGGTTCGCGCCGTCACCGATAATCTTGCGCCTTTAGCATTGACTGAACGAAAAGTTATTGCACGTCGTTGCGCTTACGAACTCCCTATGGGTGGAACTATTAATTTGGGTATTGGTATGCCCGAAGGATTAGCTGCCGTTGCCAACGAAGAAAAAATTATTGATTTTATTACCTTAACTGCCGAACCGGGGGTCATTGGTGGCCTACCACAAAGTGGTTTAGATTTTGGCTGCTCAATTAATATCGATGCTTTATTAGATCAAAACCAACAATTTGATTTTTATGATGGTGGCGGCCTAGATTTAGCCGCGCTGGGCTTGGCCGAAGTCGACGCACACGGTAATGTTAATGTGAGTAAATTTGGGCCTAAAATAGCAGGTGCAGGTGGCTTTATTAATATTAGTCAGAATGCGCGCAAACTGGTATTTGCGGGCACATTCACCGCTGGTGGACTTAAAGTAGGCATAGAAAACGGCAATGTAGTCATTCACCAAGAAGGAAGATTAAAGAAGTTTGTCAATCGCGTCGAGCAAATCACCTTTAACGGCAAGCTAGCTGCTTTGAAAGAAACGCCGGTTTATTATGTCACTGAACGCTGTGTATTTAAGTTACGCTACAACGGCTTAGAACTCACTGAAGTAGCTCCGGGCATTGATATTGAGCGAGACATTCTTGCTCATATGGATTTTGAACCGATTATCAACAAACCGAGACTCATGGCTCCCTGCATTTTTAGAGAAGACCCGATGAAGCTAAATGAGCACTTACTCTTGCGTGAATTAGATGAACGCATTAGCTATGATCCAGAGCGTAATACGGCTTTCCTTAATTTAGAAGGCTATCAGGTACGTGTGAAGGATGATGTCGATCGTATTGCCGTGGTGGTGGAAGATTTGTATCACAGTGTTAGCCAAAAGTTTGCCATGGTGGTTAACTACGACGGAGTATTTATCGACCCGATGCTAATGGACTATCATGCGAACATGATCAGTGACATGGAGGAGCAGTTTTATACTACTAGTACCCGATACTCAACAGGTGCTTTCCTACGCATGAAGCTAGGTGAAGCACTAAGCAAGCGTAAAGTGTCCCCTCACTTATTTGAATCTGACAAACAAGCAAAAAAAGCGCTGAAAAAATATCTAGCGCTAGTGTTAGAAGAAGAGAACAACGCCATCACCTCGATTCACTCAAGTCATACTCTCAACGGAGCACTTAGTTCTGTATCGACATCAGACTAACAACACTCAAGTGAACAATAAACCTTAGAACACTAGGATACACCCTAGTGTTCTAACAATTTAAGCTATGATTACAAGTAACAAATTAGGTATAATGTCACCTTATAATACACTGTATTTTCTTTTTCTACTGCACTTACCTTATCCAGGCTAAGTGCGATTTGACGGTTGTAGGTTAGTTAATGTCAACATCGACAGATCACTTTTACTTCGGGTTAAGCAACGAAGGTTTTCATCGAAATTATTATCGCTCGTGGGGCGACCCCGACAACGATAATATTATTATTTGCGTACATGGAGTGACTCGACTCTCGCGAGACTTCGACGTACTCGCAGAAGCCCTCTCTTCAGACTATCGTGTTATTTGCCCAGATATTGTTGGCCGTGGCTATAGCGATTGGTTCGGCAACCAACAAAACTATAACTTCTTACAATATTGTGCCGATATGAACGCGCTCATCGCGCATCTTAATACAGATAAAGTCCATTGGATTGGTACATCGATGGGTGGCTTAATCGGCATGATTTTAGCTGCTATGTCACAAACCCCTATACAAACCCTTATCCTTAACGATGTAGGACCCGACCTTAAGCGTATAGAGCTACAACGTTTGGGGCAGTACATTGGTAAAGCGCCGGGTTTTAGTACGCAAAAAGAATTATTTGATTATTATCGAGAAACTTATCAGGCTTTTGGAAATTTACCAGGGAAGCAATGGAAGGAAATGGCACTCTACAGTACCTTTAAAGAAGACTATGGATATCGAATGCACTACGACCCCAAAATTGGCGATGCATTCCGTAAGAGCTATTCTTCCCATAATTTTGATTTATGGAAATATTGGGACGAAATTGATTGCCCGTCTTTATTAATTCGTGGCGAACTATCCACTTTTTTTACTGAAAAAACCGCAGAAAAAATGTGTGCCCGCGGAGCCGATGTGCAATTTCAACGAATTAAAAATGTTGGCCACGCTCCGCGTTTAAACAGTAAAACAGAAATCAATATTATTAAAAAGTTTTATGATTCGATTGAATAGCTAGGGGGCATTCAAGGGTGACTCATCGAACGATATCGATAAACTATCAATATCGTACTGGAATAATTTTGTACCTAACGCCACCGCTGTCCCTGTTCAGTTCTGCTCAAAATTAGCTATAAACTACGTCAATCATAACCAAGCGACGTAATAGTAAGTAAGCGACATGAAAATCAAAAAGAAACCACGTCATTCCAGAAAGCGTTTTTTGCTTATACTGAATGACGAGACCGGCATGACTAAATTACGTTAACCGGACAGTAGTGGCCTGACGCCTTGTATGGTAAGGCTATGAAATTTTGCAGACCGGCTGCTGATAAGTCGGCTCCCACTCTTCCAAATTAAGCGTGTTTTTCTTACCTATATCTGCGTAGTTTACGCTTAACCATTCTTCTGCCGTTGTTCGACCTAAATCCCGCAATGTGGTCAAAAACTCCCACGACATATCATACTTGGTGAACGCACTGTAAGACGCCATACGCTCTTCACTATGTAACAAATGAAGATGTTTACCGTAGGCTGCTGATGATACATCACCTGATTCAATCAACTTTTCCATTTGTGCAACATGGCGAATTTCTCGTGATAGCGTCGCATTAAACCCTATAGTTTCAATACGCTCGGCAATTTCCATTGGCGACGTCGGCACATTCTGGATATGCAATGGATTCACCTGAACGATCAATACGTCGTTCGCGCCACCATCTTTGACTAAAGGCTCAAGTACAGGGTTACCCATAAAACCTCCGTCCCAAAAATGCTCTCCATCAATTTCTATCGCCTTATGCACTTTAGGTAAACAACTAGAAGCGAGCAGCACATCAACTGATAACTCTGCATTAGAAAAAATACGTAAACGATTGGTTAATACATTAGTTGCTGACACAAATAAGCGAATCCCAGAGCAATCATCGCCAAGTTGATCAAAATCAATCTGTTCTTCAAGAATAGTTTCTAAAAAATTAGTAGTAAACATTGGGTTTTGATAAGGCGAACCACCAAAGAAAGACTGCGACCACGAAATCATACTTCCCCACTGATGAAAAGCCGGAGAAACACCACTGTAATTATAAGGGCTAAATACGCCCTTCTCGCTCATCGCACGCCACAAATTAAACAAGCCTTCTCGTGCCGTATCTATATTCCCT
>JBLHVX010000140.1:0-5108 GCA_047628835.1 Granulosicoccus sp. | reverse complement strand
AGTCGTCAAAACGGGGCGACAGTGGTACGTGAAGCTTAAAGAAAACCATCGGTGTTTATTGGAGCAAGTGCTTATTGCGGTGAGGGAGTTTTCTCCACCGCCTATATAACCTATTAGTAACGGGGGGGGCAGGAAAGAAAAGCAATGTGAAAAATCGACTTATACAGAATAAATCCGCCTAAAAAACGCATGTCATGCGTTGAAGTCCCCTGGGAAGTGATTATTGAGTCAGTTTTTCAGAGATACCTACACCGCAGTCCCGCTTTGGGTATGAAATGAGGGTTTTAGAGGCCTTTGATGCCAACGCGAATCTCTATCCGGGAATTTGGGTGATTGGTGGCTCTTGTTTTTCTCTTTTTCTCCTTACTCTTTGACACAAAAAAGCCGCACTGGTTAGAGGGCGACTTTTTTAGTTTCTGAGCAGCTGTAGGGTTAATTAACGCTTGTCTATGCCCTGGTAATCTCTAGCGGTGTAGCCAGTGTATAACTGACGAGGGCGGCCAATTTTGTAACTCCCGCTAATCATTTCTGCCCAATGAGCAATCCAGCCAACGGTACGACCTGTCGCAAAAATAACCGTAAACATATCAGTAGGAATCCCGATAGCTTTCATGATAATGCCAGAGTAGAAGTCAACGTTAGGGTAAAGCTTACGCTGAATAAAGTATTCATCTTCTAGGGCGATTTGCTCTAAGCGTTTGGCGATAGCTAATAACGGGTCATTTTCTAGACCAAGCTCTGCAAGAACTTCATCGCATGCTTTCTTCATTACTTTTGCGCGAGGGTCAAAGTTTTTGTAAACGCGATGTCCAAAGCCCATAAGGCGGAATGGGTCATTTTTGTCTTTTGCTTTTGCAACGAATTTATCGATGTTATCTACGTGGCCAATTTCGGCTAGCATAGTTAATACTGCTTCGTTCGCGCCACCGTGAGCAGGACCCCATAGCGCCGTAACACCCGATGCAATGCAGGCGAATGGGTTGGCGCCTGATGAGCCAGCAAGGCGTACAGTAGAGGTTGATGCGTTTTGTTCGTGGTCAGCATGTAATAAGAAAATCTTATCCATTGCCCGAGCAAGAACAGGGTTAATATTTGGCTCGTCACAAGGAGTTCCAAACATCATGTATAAAAAGTTCTCTGCGTAAGATAGTGAGTTGTTTGGATACATGAAAGGTTGGCCGATGTGATGTTTGTAACACATGGCTGCCAGTGTTGGGATTTTTGCAATTAAGCGCATAGCAGAAATTCTGCGATGTTCAGAGTTCGTGATATCTAACGAATCATGATAGAACGCAGATAGCGCGCCAATAGCGCCACACATCATGGCCATTGGATGAGCATCGTGATGGTAACCACGGAATAAACGAACCATCGCCTCATTGACCATGGTATGCATGGTGATGTCGTTTCTAAAGGTTTCTTTTTCTTCGCTATTTGGCAGTTCGCCATTGAGTAATAGGTAGCAGGTCTCTAGAAAGTCTGAGTGTTCAGCTAGTTGCTCAATAGGATAGCCGCGATGCAGTAATACGCCGTTGTCGCCATCAATATAGGTAATAGCAGATTCACAAGCCGCAGTTGACATAAAACCGGGATCAAACGTGAAGTAGCCTTGCGATACTAGTGAGCGTACATCGATTACGTCGGGGCCGGTAGTACCCGATAATATGGGTAGATCAAATGTTTTGCCATCAATAGTGAGTTGGGCTGTTTTGTCACTCATAAAAACTCCTGCTTTTATTATTAAATACGTAGTAAATCAAAATAGTAGATAGAGGCTTGACGCTTATGTATTCGTTAACAATGGTTGTGAAAAGTGTTCTAAGGCTTGCAAAGTTGTCACCATACAGTATTAAATGTGGCATAAGTGACGCCGAGTTAGCTATCTATTATAGAGTAAACTCTACGTTTTGCATTTCACCTACTTTACGTGGCCTTTTGAGCCGTAGCGTAGTAATACTACCCTGTTATTTACGTGAATTATATAAGTTGGCGGCTCTACTATTGTCCTTGATGGCGTTGAGGGGGCATCGTGTCTAGAATGCTCAGCCTTTATTTTATTGATTTTACGGCGGTAAAATATTAATAATATGCTTTAAAGCCTAATAACGCAGTGTCTTTTACCTAAGTAAGCAGTCTTAGATAGTGCCTTAATGTTTAGATTTTCTTGTGGTATTACTACAGTGTATGTGCGATGTTTATAGTGGGTATTTCACCCGCTTATGCACTAAAAATCAAGAAGCTTCTTTTTTAGGCTTTGCTCTCAATATTTGAATGCTTTCTTTTGGTGTATGTAGGAGCGATTTCGTGCGTAATGTGGTTTTTGTCCTTAAATGTCGATGAGATTCACTCATCATTGATCGAAAAACAATCATCCAGGAGAATTCTTGATTAATCCCCTAGATTTGGGCATTAAATCAGCCTTTTTATTTGTGTTTTAATGTTGCTGAATCTATAATCTCGACCGTTATTTCGGGCTGTGCTGGCATTTATAGCGTAGCTTGTCTATTCTCAATAGTATTTATGACTGAGGCAGATAAATTGATTGCCTAACTACTATGCTCAAATGGCGTGTGCTGCCTCAATTTTTTTGGAGGTTTAGAGTCTATTGGCAGTGCGTTTTATCCGTTGTTTCTATTAGTGCCATGCCGTAGATCAATAAATCACCTTGGTGAATAAGGTTATCTCTAGAAGTGAAAAACATCAGGGCTAATGTTGTGGTGTGAGCTATCGCCATGTAATTGTCGTATCAATCACTGTGTTGATAACGCACATCCGCTGTGATGTGCTATTTGTTCTTCCTTTATCTCATTTTTTGGGCTTGTTGCTGCAATTGGCAGGAATAAGCTGCTTTACATTGTTAGAAGTTTACGTGCGTTTAGCGCAGCGATGAATATTCTTATAAAACATATGCTTTTTACTTGGAGTAAGTCCTATGGCGATTAGAACAGTTTCCTTTGACGGTATCGTCATTGGTGGTGGCGGTGCGGGTATGCGCGCTGCTTTACAGATGGCGCAATCAGGTTTTAAAACGGCGGTGATTACCAAAGTTTTTCCAACACGCTCTCACACTGTTTCAGCTCAAGGCGGTATCACCTGTGCAATCGGTAGCTCGGATAAAGATGATGATTGGCGCTGGCACATGTATGACACCGTAAAGGGGTCAGATTACATTGGTGACCAAGACGCGATTGAATATATGTGTTCGGTGGGGCCAGAAGCCGTTTTTGAATTAGAGCATATGGGTTTACCGTTTTCTCGTACCGAAGAAGGCCGCATTTATCAGCGTCCTTTTGGTGGTCAATCTAAAGACTTTGGCAAAGGTGGTCAGGCGGCGCGCACGTGTGCTGCAGCAGATCGTACCGGCCATGCTTTATTGCATACGTTGTATCAAGGTAATGTAAAAAGTAATACTGTGTTTTTCAATGAATGGTATGCCGTTGACCTTGTGAAAAACCAAGACGGTGTGGTTACTGGCGTTATCGCGATCAATATTGAAGATGGCGAAGTTGTCCATATTAAATCAAAGGCTACCGTAGTAGCCACAGGTGGAGCAGGGCGTATTTATGCGTCTACCACCAATGCACATATTAATACGGGTGATGGTATTGGTATGGCACTACGTGCTGGTTACCCAGTACAAGACATGGAAATGTGGCAGTTCCACCCAACCGGTATTCACGGTGCGGGTACGTTAGTAACAGAAGGTTGCCGTGGTGAAGGTGGTTATTTAATTAATAAAGACGGCGAACGTTTCATGGAACGTTATGCGCCAAACGCGAAAGATCTTGCGGGTCGTGACGTGGTTGCACGTTCAATGGTCTTAGAAATCTTAGAAGGTCGTGGTTGTGGTGAAAATGGCGATCACGTCATGTTGAAGTTAGATCACCTAGGTGAAGAAACGCTAAATCAGCGTTTGCCAGGGATTCTTGAGTTGTCTCGTGCTTTCGCAGGTGTTGATCCAGTCAAAGAGCCTATTCCTGTTATTCCAACCTGTCACTATATGATGGGTGGTATTCCCACTAACGTCGACGGTCAAGCGCTAACGCAAGTGGATGGCGTAGATACAGTGATTGAAGGTTTGTATGCTTGTGGTGAAGCGGCTTGTGTATCAGTACATGGCGCCAACCGTTTGGGCGGTAACTCCTTGTTAGATTTGGTCGTGTTTGGTCGTGCATCGGGTCTACATATCGAAAAAGCATTGAAAGAAGGTATTGAGCATCGCGATGCATCGGAATCTGACATCGAAGCAGCCATGGCAAACTTGAACCGTCTTAACGCTAATGCAGGTGGCGAGTCCGCATCAGTGCTACGTGCTGAACTACAGCAAGTGATGCAGAATCATTTTGGTGTGTTCCGCCGCGGTGACTTTATGGCTGAAGGCGTTAAAAAATTAGCGGATCTTCGGGTACGTATTAATAACGTTACGTTTAGCGATAAGAGTGATACTTTTAATACGGCACGAATAGAAGCTCTTGAATTACAAAACCTGTTAGAGGTGGCGGAAGCCACTGCGATCCCTGCAGAAGTGCGTACTGAATCTCGTGGCGCTCATGCGCGTGATGATTTCCAAGAGCGTGATGATGAAAACTGGTTGTGTCATTCACTTTACTTCCCTGTAGACAAGAAAGTCACAAAACGTGGCGTGAACTTCAAGCCTACCACGGTCGATACTTTTGAGCCTATGGCTCGTACCTATTAATTTCGAGAAAAGTAATCGGAGAGAAAGACAATGTTGAAAGTAGAAATCTATCGTTACAATCCCGAAACGGATAAAACGCCGAGTATGCAAACTTATGAAGTTGAGACTAATGGTCGTGACTTTATGGTGTTAGACATCCTCGAGATGCTAAAAGCAGAGCAGGATAATGGCCTAGTGTTCCGTCGCTCATGCCGTGAAGGTGTGTGTGGCTCTGATGGTATGAATATTAATGGTAAAAATGGCTTGGCGTGTGTTACGCCACTGTCTGAATGTGTGAAAAACAATACCTTAGTATTGCGTCCGTTACCTGGTTTGCCAGTAATTCGTGACTTAGTTATCGATATGGCCCAGTTCTATACACAATACCGTAAGATTGAACCATTCCTCCAAAACGATACGCCAGTACAAG
>JBLHVX010000139.1:0-5126 GCA_047628835.1 Granulosicoccus sp. | reverse complement strand
CATACGCACAATAGCCACCGTAGTGTGGGGCATATTTTTCTGGGGTGGCAACAAATAGATCTAAGTGCATTTGTGAGGCAAATTTCCACGTAACACCCTGCCATTCGGTGGTGAATTCATCGGAGCCTTTTACCGGCTTGCCTTGGGTAAAGTAGGCAACGGTGTCGGTGCCGCGAATGGCAATGCCAGAAGGTTCGTAACCAAAAAAACCTGCTTTTTCTAAGGTATTAATTTTTTCTGCCGCATGGGTATTCATGGCCGACAATAGCATTGTCATAGCAGTAGAAAAGAGAAATACACAACGAACAAAAACACCTGCGTAACGTAATGACATAATAGATATCCTGTAGTGAAATATTGTAAGTAAGAACGGGGGGCAGCCTCTGCAATGGCTTATTACTTTATCGTTTCTAAATAATTTATCAATCGGTTTTTGTGAGCGATAAATTGATGACTAATACTATCCGCAAACTCCTTTGCGGCATGAATATTTGTTGCTTTCCCTGCTTGAATAACACCCATCATGCCATAATAAAAATGTGGTGCGCACTTATAGATATAAATACCTTCTTTATCAATAGTGACGCTCACTTTTTGATCACGCCTACCATGCCAACTACTCGCGCCTTCTGGTGTAAACATCGAGATTGAATCATGTGCATTGCCAACCGGTATAAACGTGACTACATCTCCTACCTCGACGTGTAATATCGCTGGCTCGAACACCATTTTACTACCATCAGCCACCTGATTTAACATCTTAACTTCATACTCAGTCGATAATGCCGAATCACATACCAATGTTAACAATAATAATACAAGTACTCTCATTCTATTTATCACCATGCATTTACTATTTTATATTCATGATAATGTATTACGTTACCAGCCCAACATAAACGCACTATAACCTACTATAAGAGCTGGTATAGCACTATAAAATGTCGCTCTGACTGCCGCCTTGGGTGCTAGTGCAATCGCAGGAAAAAGTGCGTCTCCGTCATTACTAATCGCATTGGCTAATAAAGAAGAGAGAGGTACAACACCGTTAAGATACAAAGTAGTGACTAATATTTGAGGGCCGCAACCCGGTATAAAGCCAATAATGATGGCTAGCAAAGGTGCTAACGCCCCAAGTGAAACAAACTGAGCACTAAGATCTATGCCACTAAAGTACACTAACAACTCATAAATTAAAAAGCCAATAATAACCCATACTGATACAAAACTAGTTTCGGCTACTACAGTATCTTTAATGTATTTCATTTCTGCTTTTTCTGCGAAGCGCGCCGACCATGAATTTAATGGCTGACTAAACCACGCCATCATACATAGTACCGCCCCCAAAAAGCCTAAATATTTGGTAGGTTCTCGCTCCGACCAAAAACCAAATACACTATCCACATCAAACTGTATAGCATCTAAAATACCCAATATACTGCCCGGCACTAATAAAATGCAAAAAATATTCACTAATATTTTCGGTAATCTTGTTACATCTGTAGAGTTATTCTGGCCCACTTTCGACGAAGGTAATTTCATATAATCATAGCCATGTATATGATTAACTATATAACCACAAACAATACCTGCCGACATACTTAACGAATAAAGCATCAAAGCAACATCAGGTTTTTTGGCAATTAACAGAAATGCGGCATCTCCCATTGTTGCTATTAATACAGCTACTAGAGCACCAAAACTCATCTTCCCGTGTACAAATTGCGTCACCACGATAATGGCTCCACCGCAGCCTGGTAATGCTCCTAAAAAAGCGGCCATAGGAACCTGTAATACACTACGCTGATTTAATATCTGTAATAAGTCCGACTTAAAATATCCATCTAAGAAATAAAAAAGCGCCAATGTCATCGCGACAAAAACACTCACTGCCAAATATGCGTCGCTCATGGTAGAAACAATAAGGTCGAACAGTTCATTATTTATTTGAGCAAGTAATAGGAAGCCAGTAACCAATAGCAGCATTTTCCAAGCAATGCGTAGCAAGGGTATATCATGCTCTATGATCACGACTTGTTTAGCATGGAGCTGTTTTAATATCCAAGTTGTCATGCCATCGCCCTCTTCTTAGACAGCGCCTTTTGCTGGGGCTGGCTCATCAACAAGCCCTTAGTCAGTACTTTGACGACTAAGTGATGATGATGAAGATTTTCATGTAAATTACGATAGGCAATATCAAACGTGCGAAAATCATGTTCAAGGGTCATCGTACAAATTTCCATATACGCTTCTACCGACGACTCCTCGGTTGTCCTCAATAGCCGCAACAAATCCTCAACCTTATGATCACGTTTACCAAGGGGAAAATCCTGTACATAATCGAATATAGCGCTGGAATCACCATTAAGACGCTCAATACAATCTATGATCTCTCGATAATGTTCCCAGTCTTCGAACTCCGCTACTTGCAATAAACTGCTCACCTCTGAGACTTTTTCAAATGTAGGGTTTTGTTTCAAAGAAGAATATATTCGATGAGTGAGTAATTCATTGCCTGCCACCTTTAACAATAGAGGAACTAACAGACCTGATTGATCACTAGATAACTGCCTATTTTCAATAAATACCATGGGGAAACTCTAGCCGCGTCAAATAATAATGATTATCATTCGCAAAAAGAGTTTTGTAAAGGTAAATAAAAGAAAAAGTATGAATTAATTAGGTTGTGCTACCCAGCGGCCAAAGGTTTCACGGGCATGCCAAAGGTATGCTCTCTTTATGAAAACTTGAGATATGGTGCCATCAAGCATTACCCTAACGGAATGGGCTTAAGGGGTAGCTCTTAAAGTAATACGAGATAACCTTTGTAGTGAACAAACAAAGAATGCGTTTATGACCGTAGATGATGAATAGGCTTTATAGTTTTTAAATCGTTCACTATGCAATCCATAAAGTAATGCCCTCAAGGCAACTTAATATTATCGGCCAATACGCAAGTTGGGGAATAATATTGTCTTCATAGTGAATAAAAGTAAGCCAAGGCGCTACTTGTGTCGCAAAAAAATAGGTGTTTGCCGTGGCTGACACTAGAACAATAATAAGCGATGATCCAACCACACCCTAATCAAAGCCTATAAATTCCATTACTATTTCTGCTCCCACTATCACTGGAGCACTTCATGACACAGACGATTAACAAACAACAATGGCTAGACTGGATTAATGAGCAAGAACACAGAGGTCTATCCATAGCCGCTTTTTGTCGGGATAAAGCGATCAATGCCGATAGTTTTTATTACCATCGAGGCCAACATCGTAAAAAAATGCTTCCTGAAAACTCAAGTTTTGTGCGCGCTCAATTTATTTCGGAGCCGGCCGTTACGGAACTCGACTCTATCAGGGTAACCTACGGTGATGTGATAATTTATCTGCCGTTGGATAAACCATTACAAACTGCCCAACTGATCAAGGCCTTACAGTGAATAGCTGGCAAAACGATATCCCCATTTATTGTCATCGTGACGTGGTGGACTTCCGTAAATCAATTAATGGCCTGAGCGTGATTGTCGATGAAGCAATGGGGCTATCGCATTTCGATGTGGGGTTGTTTGTATTTTGTAATCGTCGCCGCGATAAATTGAAAGTATTGTACTGGGAGTAGCTGCCCTTGGGGTATAAGACGGGTTTTGCCCTATGGTATAAGCGATTAGAAAAGACAGATTCAAATGGCCGCATAAAATCAGTGATGCCACTATTACATTAACGGCCGAGCAATGGGATTGGTTATTGCGCGGGCTGAATTATTTAGGCCTAACACCGCATCAAAACTGGACATTTTCCACAGTCAATTAACATTATTTTTGTTAAATGCATGGATGCAAACAGCTACTTATTTCCAAGAAAAAATCGACCATTTAGAATGCAGCCTTGATGAAAAAAATAAAATTCTTGCAGAAAATATAGCGCAATTCGAACAAAAGAATCACTACATTTTTCAACTTGAAAAAGCGTTAAAAAAACAGCGCCGAACGTTGTTTGGCCCGTCCAGCGAAAAACAATCCCCCGATCAAGTCAGTTTGTTTAACGAAGCCGAAGATATTGAGCAAGATGAGATTCCGGCTGAAGATAAAGCGGCCATCGTTGCCTCACATACCCGCCAAAAGAAGCCCCGTGTGAGCATTCCTGACGATTTACCGCGTGAAGACATTGTTCACGATGTACCTGAGAGTGAAAAACCTGTCCCCCACGATGGCACTGAACTCAAGGTCATCGGCAGTGATGATCACGAACAGCTCGATATCATTCCAGCCCAAATTAAAGTGATTCGCCACAAGCGCTTAAAATATGCATGCCCTTGCTGTAACCAATACATCGTGACAGCAAAGAAACCCAAACAGCCAATCGAAAAAAGTATCGCCAGCCCTGGTTTATTAGCCTTTGTCGCCACCCAAAAATATTGCGATGCCTTACCGCTGTACCGACAGAGCGACATTTTTAAACGACTAGGTATTGATCTGGATCGCAGCAACTTTGCTAATTGGATGATTAAAAGTGGGGAGTTAGTCCAGCCACTGATTAACCTACTGAAAGATCTGTTGTTAGAGCGATCACTAGTTCATATGGACGACCTCGGTACCCCCTTGAGGGGTAAACCACCGTGCAGGTATTGAATGAGCCAGGTAAAACAGCGCAAAGTAAGTGTTATATGTGGTTAATGGCCAGCTTTACCGACAAGCCGATTACCGTATTCCGTTACGACCCGAGCCGCAGCCAAGCCGTACCCACGCAGTGGCTGACAGCAGAAGTCAACACGCTAATAGTCGATGGTTATAAAGGCTATGACTCAGCTTGCAAGGATTATCGCATCCAACGTTTGGGTTGCTGGGCTCACGCCAGACGCAAGTTTGTTGATGCGCAAAGCTACAGCCGAAAGCTTCCGCTCCTGCTCACGCCCCTTACCTACGTCATGTAGGCAAGGGCAAAATAGGTAAGGACGACCAAGCAATCGCCTTTATCCAAAAATTGTACCTGATTGAAGAGCAAATCAAAGATGATCCGCCGGATCAACGCTATATCATTCGGCAACAACAAGCCAAGCCGATTATCGATAAAATAAAAGACTGGCTAGATAAAAGTCTACTGCATGTACCCCCTAAAACGGCACT
>JBLHVX010000138.1:0-5132 GCA_047628835.1 Granulosicoccus sp. | reverse complement strand
CGTTGTATATTCTCTTCCACCCGCGCTAAACGACGCTGCTCTAAATCCACTCCTATTAAAGCAGTTAGATTAGGTTGCTGCTCTCCAATGTGGCACGTTTTTCCGCCCGGGGCACAACATGCGTCGAGCACACGTTGTTGCGGCGCCAGTTGTAGTAAGCCTGCGGCCAACTGCGCGGCTTCGTCTTGTACGCTACTGTGACCCTGCGTAAAACCTGGCAACTGCTTAACGTCAACGGCGTGAGATAAGGTCAGCCCTACATCGCTATATAATGTTTTTGTTGTACTTACATCACTCAACAGTGCTTGATAATCATCTACCAAATAATGTTGTTGATTAACACGCAGTGTAAATGGAGGGTGCTGGTTATTGGCGGCAAAAACAGCCTTAGATTGTGTCGGCCATGCCTTCACAATCATTTCTTGCAACCACTGTGGGTGGGCAATTTTGTGTGCGCTAGGGATAGTGTCGTTGATATTTCCGGCCGATAAACGAGAGCTACTATCTGGGCAGTCTAACTCTTCAGGTTCGCCATTAGCGCTTTGTTGACGCTGAAACGAGCGCAACACCCCGTTGATTAACTTTTTCGCCCATGGCTTGCGAAAAGGCATCGCAGCATTAACGGTTTCATTAATCGCAGCATGGGCAGCAACACGGGTAAACTGTAGCTGATAAAGACCGAGTAACAACAGCAAGTGGATGTCTTTGTCTTTGTTTTTAAGTGGTTTATCTATCAAGCCATTTAATTGGTGCTCCAACAAGAAATACCAACGGCACACACCATAACAAAGTTCGTGAGTAAGGCGCTTATCTTTCTCATTCAGCGTAATGGCGATAGGAAGTTCGCTCGCCAAAGAACCTTTTTGTTGTAGTAAGCGCAATAAAATTTTGACGGTGATGGTTCTAATATTATGTAGAGGATGATTCATCTATTGACCAGAAAATAGGCTACCGACAACAAAGCGATCAGCATAGCCATTAAGAATATCGCCTATCGGCATCGCTTTTTTGTTGGGTATTTGTAAAGTGTGTACGCATAAAATATGTCCGCCGCAGGCAATATGTAGGCCTTTTTCATTAACCGATAAAATCTCACCCGGCACGCCCTGTGACAGGGTTGAACACACTTCAGCATGATATATTTTTATTCTATTCCTGCCTAAAAAACTATAAGCCATGGGGAATGGATTAAACGCTCTGATTTTTTTCTCAATCACCATAGCCGGCTCTTGCCAATTAATCGCCGCTTCTTCTTTGGTGATTTTTGCTGCATAACAGGCGAGATCATTGTTTTGTACTTCAGGCTGTAAGCTCGCAGCCGGTAACTGAGCAAGCACATGCAGTAACGCTGGCGCACCGAGTGTCATCAGCTTGTCGTGTAAACTTGCCGTCGTTTCGTCAGCGCTGATAGCACAGCTCACTTTATGTAACATGTCGCCGGTATCAAGGCCTTTATCCATTTGCATTATAGTAATGCCCGTTTCACTATCGCCCATTTCTATCGCCCGCTGAATAGGCGCTGCTCCTCGCCAGCGAGGTAGCAGTGAACCATGCACATTCAGGCATCCATAACGGGGAATCGCCAGTACCACCTCGGGCAATAACAAACCATAAGCCACCACGATCATCACATCCGCACCGTATGATCTCAGCACATCTTGAGCACTCTTTGTTTTTAGTGACTGGGGTTGCTCTACCGTTACATTGTGGGCAAGTGCGAGAGTTTTAACCGGGCTAGGAGTCAGTTTTTTACCACGTCCTGACGGCCTGTCGGGTTGAGTATAAACCGCGACAATCTCGTGTTCGCTATCTACCAATACCTGCAAATGATGGGCTGCAAAATGCGGCGTACCGGCAAACACTATTTTAAGTGGGGATGTATTAAGTCGAGTGGTATCTGCAGACATATTAAGGGAATCAACCACGGTGCTGTTTTTCTAATTTTTGTCGAATACGCTGGCGTTTCATGTTGGACAGGTAATCGACAAATAACTTGCCATTTAAATGATCAACTTCGTGTTGTATGCATACTGCTAGCAGTCCTTCAGTCTCAATAACAAACGTCTCTCCATTACGATCCAGGGCTTCAATTTTTACACCTTTTGGCCGTTCTACTGTTTCGTAAAACCCCGGCACAGACAAGCACCCTTCATCGTAAGACTCGAGTTCCGCATCTAGCACTGTAATAACCGGGTTAATGAACACCTGTGGGTCAGACTTATCTTCGCTAATATCTATAACAATTATTTGCTGATGGATATTCACTTGTGTAGCTGCTAGACCGATACCTGGCGCAACATACATGATTTCAAACATATCAGCGACAATGCGACGTGTTGCATCCGTCACCTCAACAACAGGTTTGGCAATGATGCGTAATCGAGGGTCAGGGAATTCTAAAATGGTAAGTTGTGTCATAGTGCTATCTATTGTAAATACTGTCTTTTCTATGATTCAAATAAGGCTTATTACTAGCCAATCACGATAAGAGCCTAGGCTTGGATGTGAGCAACTTCCGGTAATACCCTAAGAAACCCCTCTAAGACTATGATGATACAGGATTTGATGCTATAAAGGCAGGTAGTAAATAGTCCCACACTGTAATGTAGGTAATTCCACACTATTAAATAGGCAACAAGTAGGCAATGCAAAACTGCCCCTATAACCACTACGAGCTTTTTATGAAGACCTTTATTTTACGCCTGATTACCTTGCCGTTGATCTTTCTCTGTTTTAGCTATTATAGCTATGCACAAAGTCAACCCGACCTACATATAGACCATCCGGACTCTCACACCGTTGTTAAAGGTGACACGTTATGGGATATTTCGGCTCGTTTTCTTAAAGATCCGTGGCTTTGGAAAAGCATTTGGCAAAATAATTCTCAAATCGCCAACCCGCACCTCATTTACCCTGGCGATATTATTCGTTTAATATTTATTGACGGCAAGCCGGTGTTAACTGTGAATACACCTAACTTAGAGGGTGTGGGTAACACTTCTTCGCAATACACTATTAAACTATCACCTAAAATTCGATCCGAAAAACTAAAAACAGCCATAGCTGAGATACCCCTAAAAAAGATCAGCTCTTTTTTAATACATAATCGTGTCATAAGCGCTAGAGAGCTAGCCAACTCTCCCCATATTATCGGCGGAAAAGACCAGCGGTTTATGCTGGGGGAAGGAGACATTGCATATGCCCGAGGAAAACTTAGTAGTACTGTGAACAATTATAGTATTTACAGTAAAGGGAAGGAGTATATTGATCCCGATACTAAAGAGTCTCTTGGGATACAGGCAATCACATTAGGAACCGCTCAGTTAAGAGCGACCGAAGGCGATATTACGTCTCTTTTGGTGACTAATTCACTTAAAGAAATAAGCACCAATAGCGGTCATCGCATATTACCTAACCAAGAAAGAGAAGTCACCTCTACCTACCTACCTACCCCGCCAGAAAAGTCAGTGTCAGGTAAAATTCTCAATATTGAAAGTGGATTATCCCAAGTTGGGCGCCTAGACATCGTCGCGATAAATTTAGGGGCTAGAGATGGAATCAAGCAAGGCAACATACTCGGAATTTTTCAAGCGGGCCAAATAGTTAGAGATCGTTTTGCTTCAAATAGAGAAGCAAAAACAGTCAAACTACCGAACGAACGCGCAGGCTTGTTAATGATCTTTAAAACACTCGATCGCATGAGTTTTGGCATTGTTTTAGAAGCAAAATTAGGGCTTAGAACCAATGATGTTGTAAGTAATCCATAGCCTCCTAAGACAATTAAGAATTATGGTAACTACTCAGCTCATAGTCGAAATTGCGCTGAACTGCGTTAAAAAATGATTATTTACATTTGTAAACTCACATTTTTGCCTTGCTAAGCACAATCTTGACTGTTATCTGAGCAGTTACGGACAGTGCTGAGTAGATACGAATTATGTAACGCCATTAAACACCTTCTGTTCAAGGATGAACAATGACACACAATCAATACATACCCTCTTTTTTTAACACCCTCCTTATTTGCCTCTTACCGAATATTGGTACGCATCGCTATTGGGCTTTAATTGAATATTGTGGTTCTGCCGACAACTTACTCGCCAGCGATCCGAACACACTTCCCATTATCAATCTTCAAGCTAAGCAATTACTCCGGCAATATCAGTCCTCACCTCAATCATCCAAATTAACTCACCAAGCCAATCATATTATTGAGCAAGTAAAATGCGCCCAAGCGCAGATCGTTAGCATTAATTGTATTGATTATCCTGAGCTATTACGTAATATTCATGTTCCTCCTCCATTGCTTTATATCAAAGGTAATCCTCACTCATTGCAACTACCTCAATTAGCCATTGTTGGCTCTAGAAACGCGACACACCAGGGTTTATCTAACTCACGGTTATTTGCAGGACACCTTGCTAGTAATGGTTTTACTATAACCAGTGGCTTAGCATTAGGTATCGACAGCGCAGCACATCAAGCGGTTATTGACATAAATAAAAACGATGCGTTTATAGGTAAAACCATAGGCGTTATGGCTACAGGGATTGATGCGGTGTACCCAAAACAGAACCGTAAAGTAGCCGATGCTATTGTTCATGCCGGTGGCGCTTTAGTCACTGAATTTACGCCCGGCACTCAGCCCAAAGCAGGTCATTTTCCTAGACGCAATCGTATTATTAGCGGTCTGAGTCTTGGGGTATTAGTCGTGGAGGCGGCAATAAAAAGCGGTTCCTTGATTACGGCCAAATATGCATTGGAGCAAGGCCGAGAGGTTTACTCCATACCCGGATCTATTCATAGCCCTCAAAGTAAAGGGTGCCACCAGTTGATTAAACAAGGGGCCTGTTTGGTAGAAAGTAGCCGTGATATTATTGAGAACCTAGGTGGAATGATCGCACATTGCACACAGCGTATTAAGACAACAAGTAATGAACCCCATGAACTTAACGATCTTCGCCCTCCACCCTCTCAAACGGAGCAATTGTTACTTGATCATGTCGGCTTCTCAGCCTCCTCTATTGATCAACTGATCCAATCCACTCAGTTACCCAGTAGTGATGTGAGCCATCATTTACTCAATTTAGAAATAAATGGCTGGGTAAAACGTTCTGCTTGGGGGTATGAAC
>JBLHVX010000137.1:0-5151 GCA_047628835.1 Granulosicoccus sp. | reverse complement strand
AGGACGTCAAAGAATCTCAAGAGCAAATGATTCAATCAGAAAAAATGGCCTCGTTGGGGCAAATGGTTGCAGGCATCGCCCATGAAATCAATACCCCTCTAGGGTATGTCAACAATAACGTTTCTATCGTGAATGATTTCTTTAGCGATATTGAAAGGCTAATGCTAAAGCTAGGTGACCTTTATGACGAAGCGATTAAAAAGCCTTATGACAAAGTGATATTCAAAAACTTAATAGTGAAAGTGTTAAAGCATTACCATCACTTAAACAAAGATGGCGCTGTCGATGAAGCGAAAGAGTTGTTAGATGATAGCTCCCACGGCTTAAAAGATATTGCTGAACTGGTGACAAACTTACGCAGTTTTTCACGCCTAGATCGTCAAGCTATAGATCAATTTGATGTCTGTGACGGTTTAGACAGTGCGTTAAAAATAGCGAATAGTATATTGAAAGAATCCAATGTGGATGTCGTTAAAAGCTACGGAGAGAATGCGGTAATAGAGTGTAATCCCTCAAAAATCAATCAAGTTTTCCTTAATGTTATTACTAATGCTGCACAGGCAATTCCCAAAGTTGGGGGGCAGATCACAATCAATGTAGAAAAAATAAGCGATACTGTCAGTATCACCTTCACCGATACGGGTGAAGGTATGAGTGCAGAGACTCGCGCTAAGATATTTGACCCATTTTTCACCACCAAGCCCGTGGGTGAAGGTACGGGTTTAGGCATGTCTATTATCTACAAGATCGTTCAGGAGCATAAAGGGCAGATAGAAATCGAATCTGATCAGGGACAAGGGACAACCGTTAAATTACTTTTTCCGTGTACTGCAAATGATATAACTTAACGGATGTAATATAAGTGAGGTTATTCTGAAGAAGCGCTATACCCAACAGTGTAATGGTAAATAAGCAACATGAAGATCAAAAAGAAACCACGTCATTCCGGAAAGCGTTTTTTGCTTATCCAGAAGTCAGTGATTTCAATAGCTTACTGGATGCTGGGTCAAGCCCGGCATGACGACATTGCTCTAACGTGACAGTAGTGGTTTTTCATCTATATACCCTTATTTACAGTGTTGTAACATATGTAGAATCAAAAAACTGTTGCTACTATGCGGCAGCAGTTTCAAGGGTTGTCGTTGTTTAAATTTTAATGATTCTACATGATCAGTAAAATAAGTACTTGGTTTGCAAATTTACATTCACGACCTATACTCAACACTACAGAATTAGTGTAACTACTCTACGTTTGTTAAGGTACATTAAGCTTTCCCATAGAAATCATTTTACCTATCCCTTAGTTGCTGATAGTTGCTGCCTTACAGTGCCGCCAAGGCAGCTTTAGGTAATTTTTTTTCTTTGATGTGAAATCATCAAAAAACGATTTATTTTCTTGTGAAAACGGTCACTTTATTGATCGTGCTGGTGTTTACTGTGTAGATCGTTGCGCAGCATTAATAATTAAATCGTTAAGCGCAATTCACCCGCAGTGCATCATTAGCATTACACTTTTGTCAGCTCTGGATGGGCGCGCTAAGTACTTTTTCAATCTCGTGCAAATGACGTAACGAAAGGGTTTCATACAAGTGAGGTTATAATGAACAAACGCTACCGATTGTTATTCGTTGATGATGAACCGCGAGTATTAAGAGCGTTAACATCGGCTTTTCGGAGAGACTATGAGGTTCATGTTGCCGCTAGTGGCCTTGAAGCGTTAAAAATACTCTCTGAGCAGGCTATTGATGTACTTGTCAGCGATCAACGCATGCCCCATATGACAGGTGATGAACTTCTATCGAAGGTATGTCAGCAATACCCACAGGTAATGCGTATCCTCTTGACGGGCTATGTTGATAAGCAAGCCATTATCAACACCATTAACGAAGGTGAAATTTACCGCTATCTCAGTAAGCCTTGGAATATCGGGGTAATGAAGGTGGTTATTGCGGAAGCAGCGTACGCTTCAAGTCATCAACTACCCACAGATAAATCAATAATAAAAGAACAAAAAATAGCCACTTCTAAACAAATCTTTACTCAGAAACCCTCTACGTCTTCAGGGGCTCTCGCTAAAGAAAAAACTATCATGATTCTGATGGATAAAGATCAAAAGGTGAGAAACGCTATCCGCGTACTCAGCCAGCGCTTTGGCTTTTCCGTATACAGTGTTAGCTCTTACATGCAGGCCGTGAGAGTTTTTTCGCTTCGTCCAGATGTCGGTGTTGCCATTATTGGCATAGCAGAAAACACTCGTGAAACACTAGAAGCGCTCAACCTGTTTAAGCAACATCGTCCCGACATCACGGTTATCGTACTGACAGATTATACCGATTCACATGTGGCTATTGATTTAATCAATAAAGGACAGGTTTTTCGCTACTTAGAAAAACCTGTAAAGTCCGATCAATTTGAAAGATCATTATTAGCAGCCATCAAACGTCACAAAATGCTTAATCAAGAGGGTGAACTGAAAGAACGATACCGCGCAGAGACATGGGCAGCCGCAGCCTCGGAACATATTAAGAAATTAAAAGGTTTTTTTAAGAAGAGCGCCTGAAATAAAAACATGGGCCTGAATTGAAAGTTTTCTAGTAGCAATGGAGTCGGAAGAATTATGATTCATAAAAGGAATCATCGACAGAGCGATATCACAATCAGATAGAATAGAATTCTGTCTGCCTTAGTAAGGAGAACTCTATTGATTCAAGCTAAACGAGTAGTCGGTTCTACAATGGTGGTTGATGATTCAACCTTTCTAGAGGTTTTAGATGATAAAAAATCAGGTTTAATAGTAACTGCTAAACGTGGTTTTTTCTCTGTAAAGTATCAATATCAAATTTCATATCAAGAGTTTACTTTTTTATTGGAAACATGCCAACCTATTGTGATTCCTGAAGGTTTCACTGTTGTTCTTGCTGAAAAGATACATAATCCTGCTTTGGTTATATCCTAAGTGACAGTTGGATCTAGCATAGGATTAGGGGCGATTGGTCAGTTTGTCGCTAAGCAAAATCTTTTGAAAAGATTTTGTCCTGTAGTGGTTTTGAATGAAGAAGAAGGGGAAAGCTTGCTCTTTAGCGACTCGACTGTGATCGTCGAAGGAGTAGATGGCGCTTATAACCCAAGAAATCACGCATATTTATTTGTGGCAGATGGTATGCATTTTTATTTTGAATGTAGAAAGAAAGTTGATGTAAAGAATTTTGCAAGAGCAAATAATATTTTTGTGCCTAAATAACCCCAATGCTTAAGAACAGGGCTCATTGACCATATATATCATTACAGTACAGCTGTTGATGCTATAACTTCAGCAGTCGCTCAGCTAGTGCCCATCCATAAATAGCTCGTCGCGAGGGGAGATAAAATTAGTTATTCTTATTTAATGATGGGCACTAGCTAATAACCCCTGTAGTCCTTACCCGCTTACTCCCTTTCACTGGTTTCGCTTTTAACGCAGCGAGTTTTCTTTTGCTTCTCTCGTCTAATACATTTTTTATGGCAATTAAAAAACCAGTGACCAAAAATGCGCCAGGAGGAAGTAGGGCGATTAAGAATCCGGGGTAGCTATCGCCAAATAGGTCGAGTTTCCAACCACGCGCGCCTTCACCAAATAATAACTGCATATCGGCAAAGAGTGTTCCTGAACCTAAAATTTCTCGGACGGCGCCTAGTACGACTAACACCAATAAAAAACCTAAGCCCATCATAAGGCCATCAACTGCCGACGGGATGATTTTGTTTTTACAGGCAAATGCATCAGCACGGCCTAAGATGGCGCAGTTGGTAACGATTAAGGGAATGAAGATACCTAAGATTTGATACAGCTCATAAGTGTAAGCCTGCATTAATAATTCGGTACAGGTGGTGAATGAGGCGATGATCATCACGAATGCGGGTAGCTTAACAGCATCGCTGACGACGTTACGAATTAACGACACCACCACGTTAGAACCAATTAACACCAGCATAGTGGCCAGCCCTAGGCCTAGAGCATTCACTACCGAGCCGCTTACAGCCAATAAAGGGCATAGCCCTAATAGTTGTACCAGCGCTGGGTTGTTCGACCATAAGCCATTTTGGCTGATCTCTTGGTAGTTAACCGAAGCAGAAGTACTTTTTGCTTCGGTGCTTCCTGCTTCGGTGCTTGGCGTGTTATCAACCACGGTGTCATTCATAAGAATTCGCTACTTTTATGGTGGTTCAATGGTAGTTCAATAATAGTTCAATAATAGTTCAATAATGGTTTTTCAAAACGGTTATTCACAATGACTATTCTGCCGTTTTTGGTTCTGCTCTAATCGCTTCTGTTTCTTCTGTCGCTAGCACGTCATCACTATTGAGCTTGGCTTGTGTAAATAAACTGGTTTGATGCTCTTCGACAAACTGTAATATTTTATATACCTGCTTAACGACGGCACGCGGTGTAATGGTCGCGCCGGTAAATTGGTCAAATTCGCCGCCATTCTTTTTCACTTTCCACGCTGTCGATATCGGGTTGGTGATAGACCGCCCAGTAAAGCTGGTGACCCACTGGCTTTTTTTAATGTCGACTTTATCGCCTAAGCCCGGTGTTTCTTTGTGGGTAAGAATGCGAACCCCAGCGATGGTGCCGTCGGTATTCACGCCCGTAATAAGTTTAATATCCCCGTTATAACCGTCTGGTGCTATCGCGGGAACAATCACCGCAATAATTTTGTTGCTTTTGCGGGCGACATAAATGTTTTCGCCACTAATCTTACCTAAAGATGTACGCGCAGATTCAGGGATAGTGATAGTGTCTAATAGAATGTCATTATCAAAACGCGACTGCGGAATGATTTCCAGCAAGGCTTTTTGAGCGGCTATTCGTTCTTCCTCATCAATCAGATCTTTTGTGCCTTGATATGTAAATGCCAAAATAGCGGCTGTAATCAGTGCAAACAAAAAAAGTAATAAACCATTTTTACCAATAGAGGTTGGCATTGTCATAAGTCGTTAATCCTAGTCTCTTTTCTTGTTAGCACGTTCAGATTTTTTGTGGCCGTAGGTACGTGGCACGGTGTAATAATCAATAAACGGTGCGGCAAAGTTCATTAACAGTACCGCGAATGCGACGGCATCAGGGTAGTTGCCCCATGCACGAATAATATAAATAAGAATGCCGATTCC
>JBLHVX010000136.1:0-5264 GCA_047628835.1 Granulosicoccus sp. | reverse complement strand
AAAGGTGGATAAGGCTTTGTCTAACGGATAAATAAACCGCTGAATTTTCTGAAATGGGGGTTTCTAATAATATGCCGGCCTTCAACAAACTAACATCGATAACAGCTTGCTTTCTATCAGTATAAGGTGCTCGCGAGTTGGCTTCGATCACTGCTCCCGTCGCATCATTATACTGTGCATCAAATGCGGCTGCTTCTAATTTAAAATCTTCAATGACATTGTCGTTTAATAGACTAGAGCCATCAAAGTGAAAGATATTTCGTACTGGCATAAAGTCGATGATATAGCGATTATCATCTGGGGATGATCCGCGTACCGCCGGTTCAGAGCGTCGCCCAGTGGTAAAAGTAACCCCAGGCAAAGCTTCTATAGCTCTTAATGGATCATTACCAGCACCCGGTATGCGTAAAAGTTTTTTAGTCGAGATCTCTGTTAACGGTGCATCTTTTGCTGTGATACGAATGTTATCCAGCTCAGTTTCATTGTTGGCGTTACTGAGAGAAAAGATAAGGGAGAGTGCCGCCAAACTTATGGCTTGGGAAAATAAGCGAGACATGTTTAACCCTTGACGAAAGTCATTCCGATAATATTGTTAATTAACGTTGATTCTTGCACAAATCAACGCAATTAAGCTAGATATTGTTTCCTTCTTAGGTGAGAGCTTAAAGCCTCGCCAAAATGACTTGAGTAATAGCCTCTTGAACTTCTTTTTCTTGGCCGACAGGGGGGTGTAACTTCGTTCGTAAACCCAGCTCAGCTTCAATCGCTTCCAGTTGTTTCGGAACATCAACGCGAAGGTGTATGCCTGCGGCAAAAAATACGGGGTAAATATTGATCAGGTTAAAGCCTTGTTGTGATAGCTGTTCACACATTTGCTCGAGGCTAGGCTCGCACAGCTCCATAAACGCAAGCTCGACAACAATGTCTTGGGATGGATCCGATAGCGAAGCCACATCCTGTTGCTTAATAGCATGAGTCATGTCCTTGAATGGAATTTGCCACTTAGGATCTCTACTTCCATGGGCTAATAAAATGTTGGCAGTTTTGTCATTCATAACGTAATTTCAGCTTATTAAATTAAAGAAAGTATACATTTGTACTTATTGTACCAGTTACGTTGTAAGTCGTGATATTGGATTAGTCTATATTAATTTATTTTACTGGCTAAACGAACTGAGCTAAAAAACACTTGAAACCATAGGTTTAAACAAAAATATTAGAAAATAACGCAAGAAGACTGAATTGAAACAGGGCAACGCGAAAGTAACAGAGTGACAATCTAATGACTATGAATAAGGTAAAATAATAGGAAAAATCAACGTAAATCTGACACCTTAAAATGGTCTGTAGTTTTCTGTTATTTTGATTTGAAAAGCAGAAGAATTCTAGCTAGTACTTAAAGCGAATCATTTGTTTATATATAGGTAGTTCAGTCATATGAGCATCAGTCGTCAGCAGGTTGGTCGTTTTTTATACGAGTTCGAAGATGAGTATCAGGTTACTTATATTAATTTTTCTCGAGCTAATGAATTAGCAGATGCTCAATTAATCATGACCCTTGAGCGTGGTTGTGAACGGCAAACCTTTGCTTTCTCACAACCGCACTTCAATGACATAGGGAAGAACTTGATAACATCAAAAGGTGTTTATGTGGTGAGTTTGAAAAACTCACCTTTATCACCCCACAGAGTAGAAGTGGGAGATATTGAAGGAGGTTTTGCGTATTTTACGGCGAAAAATGTGAAGAATATAACGCCGACAGCTTGAGGAAATCAACTGAGTGCCTGTGGGTATCAAAAAGCAATGCTTATTAGCATTGCTTTTTTGTATGTGGAGCGCATTAGCCCAATGCATTGAGAATATGGCTAATATTACGATTACCGATGAACCTGTGAAATCTAGCAATGGTCAATGATTGCTGTAATATTAAAGGTCAAAATAGCGATAACCACATATCGGGGATTGAAATGTATTTAGGTATTCGAGCTACTTTTGCCACGCTCTTTCTCATAACCATTACAGGCTGTAGTTCTATCTACACGACCACTGGCTGGGTTGCTTATGATTATGCTGAAGATTATGCCATGCCGTATGTTATGAAGACTGATGATGCGGAAATGAGCTGTGCGATGAGCGAAAGCATGACCCCGATGCTGCTATCTTTTACTGAATTAACTGGGCCTCCTAACCGTTTAGCCATTTCCATGTATATGCAGGCGGGTGCTTGTGCTCAAGCAAAAGCAAACGAAGAGGGTTTAAGCTATCTTCGTGCTTCTAAAGCACAAAATATGGGTGAAGCAAAAGATGCTCGTATTCGTCAAAAACGTTTATTTTCCCTAGCCGCGAATCGTCAATATAAAGCTTATAAATACCTGGTCGCTGAATTTGGTGAGCCAGGTAAAACATGTCCTGATATAGACGAAGATGAAGAGTTTTTTTGGCTGATAGGTCTTCTCAGTGGTCTGCAAGCGGTCATGAGTGACGTGCAAGGCCAAGGTGAAGTCGGCGTGCCAAAAGACATCGCCATGAAATCGGTTCGTGGCAGCCAGTGTCTCGATGCTAAGCTCTGGTGGGGTGTGCCACAAGCAATACAAGGGGCTGTTTGGACTATGATGCCTGACGATGCGCCGGATGGCGTAGATCCTTGGCAAGAGCTTGCCGATGCCAGTGCGTTAGCGGGCGAATCAGGTATGCGATTAGCACAAGCAATTGAAGTGGTCATTGCAGACAGCTCTGGCAATGAAGAGCGATTACGCGATGCTATCCGCCGCCATGCCCAGTCAGTAAAAATGACACCTTCTAATGTTCAATACCGTTTGCTCGATATCGTAGCCACTCAGCAGATCTTAGCCGTATCCGATCGTTTATGGACAGAAGCAACGGGTAGTCGCACACCTATGGGTGGCCTAGGCACATTCTGGGATGATCTATCACCAGCAGAAAAAGCCTTAGGCATGTAGCAATTATAGGTATGGAGCAATGAAAAAGTATTGTAGCACCATCGCTTTAGCCATTAATTAGATAATGAGTATAGATACTGGCCGCGTAACCTAAGGCAATAACCGGTGTCCATTTTAAGTGCCCAAAGAATGTATAGTGCCCACGAGATTGTCCCATTAGGGCAATACCCGCTGCAGAGCCGATGGATAGCATGCTGCCACCGACTCCGGCCGTTAGGGTTACCAATAACCAATGGAATTCAGACATATCAGGGTTCATTGTTAATACCGCAAACATTACGGGAATATTATCTATAATGGCGGAAATAATACCTACCAAGACGTTGGCCACATCTGGGCCTAATTCACCATAAATGTAACCAGAGGACAGGTCTAGGTAACCAATAAAGCCTAAACCGCCAACCGAAAGAATTACACCGTAAAAGAAGAATAAGGTATCCCACTCTGACTTTGCTACCTTATCGAAGATGTCGAAATCGTTATTCTTTTTATCGCTACCTGGTGGTAAATCTAGATCAGCTATGTCAGTCATTGTCGGGACATTCTCTTTAAAGCGACGAATGTAGAAGGCATACAATTTTAAATAGCCCAAGCCAAACATCATTCCGTATACAGGCGGTAAATGTAGGAAATTGTGGAAACTTACTGCGGTAACAATCGTCAATATAAATAAGCCTACAATCTGCAGTCCGCCTGGTTTTACTGTGAGTGACTCGTTGCCATTCGGCGCTGGTGTGCCAGTAGGCAATGAAAAGCTCATAATAATCGCTGGGATTAAAAAATTGACCACGGATGGAATGAATAGAGTAAAGAAGGTAGAGAAATCGAGAAGGCCTTTCTGCCAAACCATTAAAGTAGTGATATCACCGAATGGACTGAAAGCACCGCCGGCGTTTGCCGCAACTACGATGTTAATACAGGCTATACCAATAAAAGTCGGTTTATCCGCACCCACAGCCATGACAACGGCGCACATGATTAATGCAGTCGTTAAGTTGTCGGCGATGGGTGATATAAAGAATGCAAAAATACCGGTTAACCAAAACAAGGACTTATAACTAAAACCTTTGGCGACTAGCCAACATCGCAACGCATCAAATACGCCACGTTCTAACATAGCGTTAATATAGGTCATTGCCACGATTAAGAAAAAGAATAACTCTGCGTATTCAAGAAAATTATGACGAATAGCCACTTCTGCAGAATTATTAAAACCATTGTTGGCGTAGACTGCGGCGATCAAAATCCAGATAATGCCCGCGGCAATCATCACAGGTTTTGATTTTCGCATGTGAATCTTTTCTTCGAATATAACCAAGATATAACTAAGCACAAAAACGGTAATGGCGGTATAGCCGACCCAGTGTCTGGTCAAATCAATCCACTCACTCCCATCACCGGAAGCAAATGCTAGGTTAGGCAGAAGTAATAATAGTAATGGCGAAAGCCAGGATGCAAGGTGCTTCATTATGGTCCTTATCGAAAAGATGAATGCAGTTTTGGCGAATTATAAACAGTGACTTGGTTAAACTAAAGAACATAATTTGATATCAGTGGTAGTTATTGGCAGATAGCAAAAATTATTAGGTATAATTCAGTGAGGTCAGTTAATAATATTGTGGGGAACGTAAAATTATGAAAATTTTAATCACCGGTGGCACTCTTGATAAACAATACAATCCATTAAATGGAGCGCTTATTTTTAATCAATCTTCCATAACGGATATGTTGGCGCAATCAAGAAATACGCTAGAAATTGATATTGATACGTTAATGCTAAAAGACAGCTTAGAAATGAACGATGACGATCGGCTGTTTATCTCTAAGGCTTGTAATGAATGTGACGATAAGCACGTTATAATTACCCACGGTACCGATACCATGGTGGAATCGGCGCAAATCATTGCTGCGCAATTAGTGCCCAATAAAACGGTTGTCTTATTAGGCGCTATGGTTCCATATCAGTTTAAAAGATCCGACGCTTTGTTTAATTTAGGTTGTGCTATGACGGCGGTGCAAATATTACCTGCAGGTGTTTATATTACTATGAATGGTCAGGTTTTTGATTACCGTGAAGTGCAAAAAAACCGTACATTAGGCAAGTTTGTCTCCGTTTAAAAGCCACCTGATTTAACTCAAATCGTCGGCAATAAATCCCCCAGTTTGATGGGCCCATAACTGGGCATAAATTCCTTTATGTTCAATCAGTTCTTGATGGCTGCCTTGCTCAACTATTTGACCTTCGTCAATGATAATTAAACGGTCCATGGCGGCGATGGTTGATAAGCGATGTGCGATGGCAAT
>JBLHVX010000135.1:0-5265 GCA_047628835.1 Granulosicoccus sp. | reverse complement strand
CGCAACACAAGCACAACTACTCAATTATTAACCACTGATCGATAACCGTTATTGAGCGCCAAACATAACCACCATGCCCACAGATAACCTTACAGAACAATCATCCAGCAAGCACACCTGCACGACTCTCAGTGTTGCAATCCCCTCGCCGCTGCGACGACAGTTTGATTACTTACCCACAAATACACATCAGCCTCATACCCTACTGCCAGGAATGCGCTTAGCCGTTTCCTTTGGCGGGCAGAAATCAGTTGTTGGCATCCTCATCTCGGCGGAAGAACGCATTTCTGCGCACAAGTTAAAAGCTATCAATCACCTGCTAGATAAAGAGACACCCGCACTAACAGAAAAAATACTTAGACTATGTCAGTGGTGCGCCAACTACTATCACTACCCATTAGGAGAAGTATGCCATCTCGCCCTACCCACACTAATGAGAAAAGCGAAGCCGCTACCAGAGAGAGAACAACCTTTTACGTGGACACTAACTGAGCAAGGGCAGCAGTACAACGAAAGTGATTTTGGACGCGCTAAAAAACAACTAGCCGCATGGCAAACTTTAAAACGATTAGGGCAACTGCACCCTGAATCCCTTAAAACAAAAGACATCACCCGCGCCACGCTGCAAACCCTGACAGATAAAGGTCTCACTGAAAAGACTACAGAGATTAAAACAACGCTAGACCTACCAAACACGCAGGCAACCGAACACGCACTAGCGCTAAACGCAGAGCAGGATACCGCACTCAGTGCCATCGTATTTGATAAATTTACCTGCTATTTACTAGACGGCATAACCGGTAGCGGCAAAACTGAAGTCTATCTTCAGGCTATTCAACGTGTGCTTGATAAGGGACAGCAAGCCTTAGTGCTAGTACCAGAAATTGGCCTAACACCACAAACCGTGACACGGTTTCAACAACGATTTAATGTGCCCGTTGCAACACTGCATTCCGGCATTAACGACAAACAACGGCTTTTCACGTGGCAAGACGCTAAAGCGGGACGCACCCCCATCGTGATTGGTACGCGCTCAGCAATATTTACACCGCTACCTAATCTCGGCCTTATTATTGTCGATGAAGAACATGACCTTTCTTATAAGCAACAAGATGGGGTACGCTACTCGGCAAGAGACACTGCCATTGTGCGTGCACAACAGAACAACATTCCTATTATTTTAGGCAGCGCAACGCCATCATTAGAAACGCTACATAACGCCATCAGTGGTCGTTTTGTGCATTTGCACTTAACCATGCGCGCAACGGCAAGCACATTACCCGACATCCAATGCATACCATCCAGTGATGACACATTGTCAGCCGCAATTATCGGAGAAATTCAACGCACTCTCGATCAACAGCAACAAGCATTAGTGTTTATTAATCGACGCGGTTTCGCCCCCACATTACTCTGCCAAGATTGCCACTGGATTAGCGAATGCCCTAAATGTGATAGTCGCATGACCTTACATAAGCTATCGCATCCTCACTCAAATCGAGCTACATCGGTACTGCACTGCCATCATTGCGGCTATAAAAACCCTGTGCCACAGCAATGTCCAAAATGTCATGGTGGGCGTTTACAAGCACTGGGGCAAGGCACACAACGTAGCGAAGAAGAACTCCAGAAACATTTCCCTAACATACCGATTCTCCGGATAGACCGCGATAGCATGAGCCGTAAAGGCGAATTAAGTGCAGCACTGGCTATTATCAACAGCCAACAACCGTGCATCCTTGTCGGTACGCAAATGCTGGCCAAAGGCCATCACTTTGCCAGCGTCTCACTGGCCGTTATCTTGGGCATCGACAGCGGATTTTTTAGTAGTGACTTTCGCGGCTCAGAGAGGATGGGGCAACTATTAACTCAAGTATCTGGTCGCGCAGGCAGAGAAAGTCACGAAGGCAAAGTACTACTACAAACAGAGTTTGGTGATCACCCACTACTACGCCAATTAATCGATCACGGCTACCCCGCATTAAGCCGGCAGTTAATGAGTGAGCGGCAGCTATGTAACACCCCGCCCTATAGCTATTTGGCGTTTATTCGCTGCCACGCCCATCAAGCCAGTATTGCAGTGCGGTTTTTACAACAAACCAAGCAACACTGTGAAAGTATTTATGCTGTATCCACATCCATACAGTACATGGGCCCGCTACCATGCAACATAGAAAAACGTAATAACCGCTACTATTACTATTTACAAATTAAAACAACTCAACGTAAGACGCTACACAGCTTACTCCATCAGCTATGCGTATTACTCGAACGGGAACGTGTACCAAAAGGCCTCCATTGGCTGGTTGATGTAGATCCTCAAGAGACGTAGAATCACCACAATATTCACGAGGCAATAAGTAACGCACACACGTATAATGTCCCTTGCATGTAAATTTATTGCATCTACTCAGCACTGCCCGTAACTGTTCAGATTGCAGTCAAAATTGTGCTTAGCAAGGCGAAAAATGTGAGCTTACAAGTGTAAACAATCATTTTTTAACGCAGATCAGCGCGATTTTGACTGTGAGCTGAGTAGTTACAATTTATTTACTATTTTGCACGACACACTTTATAGCTCAACCCACTTTTGGCTCAACTCTTTTTTGGCTCAACACATGTCGCAAGATTTTGTAAAGAAAAAAACAACTGCTCAATCGCGCAAAGCGACAAGTAAGCCTGCGCAACAACGAAAATTATCGGGCAGTCGCGCCACTAAAAAACCCGCAAAACGAAAAACCAATGCACGCCGCCCAGTCACCACAAAAAACCCACCATTTTGGGCATGGGTAGCGATAGCGGCCGGCTTAATTGGCTTCGGAATCTTTCTTTCGCAACTGTCAGGTCTGGCTGACGATTCAGCTACAATATTAGGTAGTAACGAAGACTCTAAAAGACTAAATAAAGAATCGAATAATAGCGCATCTATAAAAAAAGAATCGCAGGTTAAATTTGATTTTTACGAAATACTTAAAGGTAAAGAGGTCAACGTAGATGATCGCATCGTAGAAAAAACGCCTGAGCAAAACAATATTATTTATTATCTACAAGCAGGCTCATTCAAGCAACTAGGCGACGCTGATACTTTACGCGCAAAACTACTTCTTCAAGGCTTGTCTGTTAACACTGAAGGCACTACTGGGAAAAACGGCCAAGAATGGCACCGTGTTGTCGTAGGGCCATTTAACACTCGTTCAAAACTGGCGAAAGCCCGTAGCATTCTGGCTTCGAACAACATCAATAGCATTGTGCTAAAGCGTTAAACCATAAAACACGCTGTGTAGCTCAGCTATACATTCGGCATGTAGACTATAACCGCATGAGCTGCTCCCTGCTCCCCCCTAGAACTCTAGGCAAAGAAACCAGAAAAGAATAGGTCGCACCTTCGTCTTTATAATAAACGCCCAGTTTTACATAAGAATAAGTCGCCAGTAATGCAATCAGCCCACCCAGCAATATCGCAATCGGCGTAAACACCCCCACCATTGATACAGAGATTCCTAAGACGGTAAAAATCCCGCCGCCGATCATCCCCCCAAGCGCAATGGCTATCAGCTCAAAAAGTCCCAGTGCTTTTTTGTCTTGGCCCGCATTATTTTTATTGTCATTCATCATGAAATCATTAATTACCTGCTATCTGTTATGGCACGGAAGTTTACTGTATCTTAGAGAATAGCAGGGGATAATTTCTCTAGACATCAAGGGGCCGCGCCGTGTTTTCACACTCTATCAACATTAGCTTTAATCCATAAATTTTTTTAGCAAAAGGAGATGCCTTTTTGACTTCCCTCCCCATAGCGACTACCCTAATTAATCGTTTTATCACCCACTCTACTCTATCGGAATAATTGACAGATGCGTTTATTGATAAAGGTATTTATCGCTGCTTTTCTACTTGGGTTACTCCTTATTGCTAGCGGACTACTGCTTATTCAGTACTCTCCTCAATCACTGTTATCGCTGAGTCAGTATGTAAGCCCTTATCATCTCGTCGCCGAAGAAATAGATATTGACCTAAGTACGCCAAGTGTCAATATTTCAGGGTTGCAGGTCAATAGCGCAGATGAAATAGCCATTACTTTAGAGAATTTCAGCTTTTCGACGTCGTGGAAATCATTAGAAGCAAATAGCCAAGAATGGGTAGGATTTGCTAAGAACGGAATAATTCATCTTAATAAACTCGCTACAAAAGATGCTGGATCATCCTCAGAAACATCAGCACCCAATATCAGCGACCTCCACAATATGCTACAAAAAGCTAATATAGCAGTGGAAAACATTTTAATACACATCACCGACACTTCCTCTGCCAAGCTTGACTACCTTCGTCGTCCTGAATTATTACAAGCCGAAGAGCAAGGGCTAGAGTTCTCTCTACATTACCAACAAAACGCCTTCACATTACCACTACAAGGCACATTATTATCCACCATTAACAATGATATCCCCGAAATAACCCTTAGCCTACCGACTGTGGATTTGCGGGCAATTATGTCCGCACAGAATAAAAACAAAAGTCCATTAAAAGAGCAACAGCCAGCTTCGACACATACCTCCGCAAAACAGATGGTGAACGCCCCCTCGATCACCAACAATGAATCGAGCATTGACTGGTCGCCATTATCACAGCTGACCCCACTAAACCTTATTTTTCAATCCGATAAAATACAAATAACACAGGGCGATATTACCAAGATTCGTTCTCGTATAAGCCTGACAAATAAAGAAGGTACGCAAAGGATTCAACAAGAACATACCGCCAATGTCGCTCTTACGCTGAACAAAGATATCGCCATCAATCAGCATGCCGCATTACGTGCTGACTGGACCGTACTGGGCGAAAAAACAAAAGGCGCAGATGTAGATGGAAATACCGTTATCTCACTAGGTGATAACAATACAAGCATTACCGGGAAATTAAATATTAACGGTATCATTGAACAAGACTTCACACTCACAACCTCTATCAAAAAAATTCCAGCCACAACATTGTCCAAAAAAACAACACAACAAAAGAAAGAACTAGAACGGCTCATCCCGTTCAAAGCAAGTGTCCAGATGAGCCTAAAAAAAAATCGGCTAACACTCAAAAACATCGACATTAATGCGAAAGATTCCGACCTGAGAGGAAGCCTAGACCTTGGCTTTGATAAAAAAATAATCGACGTGCGTACTGTCGCATTAGTCCTCAACTCAAAAACATTCATTATTCCTCAACTAAAAAAATCACCAGCATCTAATACATCGACCACCACAAAGACGATA
>JBLHVX010000134.1:0-5265 GCA_047628835.1 Granulosicoccus sp. | reverse complement strand
TCACTTGTGGTGTTACAAAAAATTATTCCGTTCTCTAAGAATTTAACAATTGTTTATGGTGAGACACCTAAGAATGCTATACGACCAGGCCCGCATTATTCTAACGGGAAAATATCAATCCCTTACCGATATGTTTTTCAGCTTCGTAAATATCTTAATAAGCGTAAACATATACATCGTTATAGAAATGTTAATTACTTGGTGTTCGCTTCGTTGGTGTTTGCTTTGTTGCACGAAGCAGGGCACGCATTGATAGATCAACACGACATTCCCATTGTTGGTCGAGAGGAAGATGTCGTTGATAATTTCGCGAGTTATGTTTTGTTAACGCACTTTGCGGATGGCAGAGATTTAATACAAGCTGCTGCTGTTATTTTTGACTTGCAAAGTAGAACAGGTAAAAGAATTAAGAGTAAAGAGATGCAAGGTGAGCATAGACTGCATAAGCAGCGCTATTTTTCTTTGTTATGTAACTTGCATGGACATCAGCCTGGTGGAACGCTTATTGGTTTTTCACAGCGCCGAGCAGCTAGCTGTGTGAGAGAATATCGTCAGCTACATGCAGCTTGGGGTCAGTTGCTCGTATCATTGCCTCAGTAGTTTGTAGTGATAGTTTAGTTTTCTCTAAAGGCAGAGAAAAGTTGTTCTGTAAGTGGCTTGGTAAGATAGTTTAATAAGCTGCGTTCGGTGGTGGTAAACATCGTGCTTACAGGTAAGCCAGAGCTGATAGGCGTATCTGATATTTTTTCAAGTTGTTCTCTTTCTAGGCTTACTTTAACTAAAAAGTGCTTTTCTCCTTTAGCTTTCTCGTCGTTAATGCTGTCGGCAGATATAAACAGTATTCTCCCGATGATTTCTGGCGTCGACTGCTGGTTGAAGGTGTCAAAACGGATGCGTGTTTCTTGTCCGAAGAAGAGCTGCTCAATGTCAGCAGGTTTGACTTGTGCGTAAATGATGAAGTTGTCAGAGCTAGGTACTATCTCTAGAATAGCATCTCCTGGTTTTATTATTTCGTTGATATTGTTGACGATTAATTTATGCACTCGTCCGCTAACAGGTGCTTTTATTTCTAATCGTGTCGCATCATCTTGCATTGTGGGTATTTCGGTTTTCACCTTTGCCAAGTCTTCAGTTATCTTTTCAATTTGCTGCCATATTTTTTCTTTCGTTTCTTTCGTTATTTTTTCAATGCGTTGTGTTGTCTCATTGAAAATATTTTTCTTTTGTAGTGCCGTTACTTTTAATGATTCAAGTTGCGTGAGTACGGTGACTCGATCTCTTTCCGAGCTTGTTATGCGTGATTTAGAGATTAGTTGACGTTTGTAGAGTGCGTTTAGCTCAGTGATAGACTCATCTAATATGGAGAGCTGTCGTTGACTGGTGCGACGCTGTTTGTTGATGGCTTTTATTTCGTCTTTTAATCCTGATAAGCGAACATCTAACTCGTCAATGTTCGTCAGAAATAAATTAGTTTGAGCAGTGAAGACAGATTGTTCGGTATCCGCAATTTCTGGGTATTGAATAAGTTCTTTTTGGTATTTTATTGCGTCAATAATGAATTTTTTGTCGCCGCGTATCATTGTGTTTAGGCGGTCCAATGTGAGCGATAGTTCAAAATCTTGTTGTTTTAATCGTGCGAGTTTCGAATCAATGCTCACGCTGTCAAGTATGATAATAGTTTGGCCTTTGGTTACCACATCGCCTTCTTCGACTAATAGTTCTTTTATGGGGCCACCTTTACTGTGTTGTACCGCTTTGTTCTCACCGATCTGCACCACAGTGCCTTTTGCAGTGATTGCGCCGCTAATTTTGATTAGTGTGGCAGAAATCATCACAGCTAAAAAAAATGTGCCGCATACAATGTAGCCCATCCTAATATAACGCTTATATTGTTCTTGAAAAAAACTACTTGTATTGTTGTTTAAGTCGGAAGCCATGATGATTACAGTTGTCTTCTATTGGTTGGTTGAGTGTTAGGGTTCGTTTGATTTTGTTGCTTTTTTGCGGCATTGACAATATCGGCTGGCGAACCAAAAGCCATCATTTCGCCTTTTTGCATTATGAGTAACATGTTTGCTTTTTCTAGTAATTGCGGCCTGTGCGAGATAAAGACAACGATTCTGTTTTGCTTTTGCAATAATCCAATAGTGTTGTTTAAACGTTGTTCACCCTCGTTATCTAAATTTGAATTAGGTTCGTCAAGTACTATCAGGAACGGGTTGTTATACAGAGCACGTGCTAGTGCGATACGTTGTTTTTGACCGGATGACAGTGCATGACCTTCTGGTCCCAGACGTGTGTTGTAGCCTTCTTTGAGTTCTAAAATAAGCTGATGTGTCCCTGCAAGCTCACTAGCAGTTAATACTTTAGCAAAGTCATCATCATCGCTAAACCGGGCAATATTTTCTGTCACAGTGCCATCAAATAATTCAATTTCCTGAGGTAGATAGCCAATATGTTGTCCAAGTTGGGTACGTGTCCATTGCAGAATATCAGCGCCGTCTAAACAGACTTTTCCTTTCGCAGCCGGCCATGCAGCGACGAGTGCCTTGGCGAGAGTAGATTTTCCTGATCCACTATGGCCGCTAATTCCCAGTACGTCACCAGCTTTGAGCGTAAGTTGGATGTTTTTAATAATAAATTTTGTATTGTCATTGGGCGGGAATACGCTAAGCTCTTGAATAGATAGCGAGGCTTTAGGTGCAGGCAGTTCATGTTTGTCAGTATCGACATCTTCTTCAAATAGCCACGTTTTAATGCTGTCCCAGCTATCCCTTGCCCTCACAACAGAAGAGTAATTACCTAGTATGCTTTCTAGTGGCGAAAGTGCGCGCGATAAAATGACCGTGCAGGCGATAATGCTACCAGATGATAATTCACCTTTGATGACATAATAAGCGCCTAGTCCTAGCATTAAAGATTGAATCATCATGCGTAAGGTTTTGGTTGTAGTAGAAAAGCGGCCATTAATATTAGTGCCTTTTAGTGTTACTTTTCTTGCCTCGGCATCACTTTTTTGCCAATGTTTTTTCATGTTGTCGACCATACCATTTCCGCGTAATGCGACAGCGTTACGTTGAGCGCTGTACGCTCTTTCAGTGGCTTGGATGCTGAGGCCGGTTGCTTCTTGTAATTGTTTTCTCGATAGTCGTTCGTTCAGCAAGGCGAGTGCAGCCAATATAATGCAAGCGATGACAGCAAATAGCCCCAGCATGGGATGTAGGCCAAAAATAACCAATAAAAAAATGGGTGCCCAAGGCAAATCAAAAAAAGCGGCAAAAGTAGGGGAGGTTAGAAAACTGCGTAAACTAGCCACATCGGCGAGTGCTCGTTTCTTCTCGCGGCTAGGTGATTTATCACAATTATTAAGTACCGATGTGCTGTAGGCTTTTTCAGCTAAGCTGTCGGCGGTGACTTCTCCGTGCGCGCTTAATGCCTGAGAGCGAATGTAGTCAAGCAAACCAAAAAATAAAAAAAGTAAGCTAGTGATTAATAATAAACCAACCAACGTTGGGATGTTAGCGCTGGCTAAGACGCGGTCATAAATTTGCATCATAAATAACGGGCTTGTTAAATAGAGTAGATTGATAATAAACGAGAAAAGAACCATTGATCGCAATCGTTTAAACCAAAAAAAGCGTGCTTCTAAAGGAGTTTTAGGAGGGATGTTAGTGCGTGTAGACATAAAATAATAATCGCTTTTTTGTTTGTTGCCCGGTGATGCCACCTTCTCTTAAATACAGGCAAGAGTATAGCATTTATAAGGGTTTCGGTATGTTTCCGCGTGTTTTTTAGTGTTATATAAAGAGTTGCATAGAGACTCATGCGGCTGGCGGTGCAGGTAAGGACTGTATGTGTTTTCTGAGTTCAGGAAAACCATCAATAGTATTAAAAAAACGTATCTTTCGAGCGGCAAGGGAGTTGCTAGTGGGTAACTCTTTGATGGTCATGTAAGCAGTGAATGTTTCGACAGCTTCTTCATCCCCTCTGGATCTTTCCGCATAAGAGGTAACAAAGTTCCCATTAGTGGATGGGGCTCCATCAACGGGATAGTCGAGAGGACGTTTACGCCGTAAAGGTTGTTCAGCCATATCACCGTCAAATGATTGCGAAAAAAGCTCGATGGCATTGCGTGTTAAGCAAATGTAGTGCCCCATTTCGTGTACTAAGGTCCAGTCTAAAGTGGATCGGCGAGGTGTGACGGGTCGATTAGCTTGTGTCAGATTGGTTTCTTTTTCTAATAAGTATTTGGCTATAGATAAACGATACCCTTTTCTACCCATGTCATTTTCGCCGTCGCCGCTAAACTGGCCTGCCCAGCGTCGTCCTGCCATCACATTAAATTGAATGACCTCTTCTCTATAGGCTAGAGGGAATAGTGTTTTTATGCGCTCCCATCCGGCAATACCCAATTTTCGAGTATGCTCGTCGGGCGTGTATTTACTTTGTAATGTGTTGTTTTTAATCTCAAAGACGGCGTGATAGCGACCATTAAATAATTCATGCTCGCCGGCATTATTATTATTTGCGTGTGTACCGTAAGAATAGAAACATATAGTGCAAGCTAGAATCGTAAATCGTAGATTGTCTACATGATATGCTGATAAAAACTTGGATAGCGATGTTAGTGGCATAGCTTATTGTCTTTTTGTCAGTGTAATGTTGGAGCCTAATAGAAAAAGTGGATTGTTTGAGGCTGTATTAAGAGTTAATACGTTTAGTATAAGTCATGTTGTTGATAAAACAGCGTATAATAACGTTCGTATAAGATATTTTTCAGCAATATATGTTGAATAAAAAATTTGTTATTGTCTGCCTATCTTTATCGCAAAATACTACTATTTTCACGTTATATTGCCCTAAGTTAAATAAATGGCATATGAAGAATAAGTGAATAGAATCTTTGTATTTAACCTACCGTTTCTCTTAAGGAAGCGACATACAGTTTACATATTGCTAAAGCGTTTTTATGACCTTTATATTCCAACATTTAGTCCACTTATTGTCTTTTTTTTCGAACGTTTTTCGTCAACGGAGTAGTGCCGTTTTTGCGGTTGTTATTATTGTGTTACTTCTGTCTGCATGCGTTGGTAATCCGCCTCAAGAGCAGAGTGGCTTAGCATTAAACGCTGTGAATACTAGACTTCCTAGTTTAGAGCAGAGCCAAATGCAATGGCAGGATATGCACTACCTTGCAGCTGATGCAAAGCCTTGGTGGCAAGAGTTTAACGACCCCGTGTTACATGAATTAGTCGAGTTAACTCT
>JBLHVX010000133.1:0-5270 GCA_047628835.1 Granulosicoccus sp. | reverse complement strand
TAGGAATAAATTCGGCATCATCGTACAAAATTTTACTATAAATTTCATCAGAAAAAATAATCAGACTGTGTTGACGCGCTAGCTCAACAATTTCTTCTAATAACTCTTGGCTATACACAGCACCAGTTGGATTATTGGGATTGATGACCACAATGCCGCGAGTATTAGGCGTAATTTTACTTTTGATGTCATCAATATCGGGATACCAGTCAGCTTCTTCATCACAGATGTAATGTACCGGATTGCCGCCACCGAGATTTACCGCCGCCGTCCACAGTGGATAATCGGGTGCAGGGATAAGGATTTCATCCCCTTGGTTTAGTAAGGCTTGCATTGACATCACAATAAGCTCGCTAGCCCCGTTACCCAAATAGATATCGTTCACTTCAATATTAGGAATATCTAACCGTTGGCACTCGTGCATTATGGCTTTACGTGCGGCAAACATTCCCTTTGAGTCGGTGTAGCCTTGGGCGTCACGGATATTAGCAATCACATCACGAATGATTTCATCTGGGGCATCGAAGCCAAAAGCGGCAGGGTTACCGATGTTTAATTTAAGAATGCGCTGACCTTCTTCTTCAAGGCGATTAGCCTGTTTAAGTATGGGTCCGCGAATGTCGTAGCAAACATCACTCAGTTTATGTGATTTTTTAATTGTGTTCATAGCATTAATGGTGTCGTGTTGTGTTTTATCGTGATTGAAAAACAGTTCGTATATAATGTGGTATTGTTTAGTAATATTGGGCACTAACTAACAGTGTAGAGCACTAAATGTATTTGTTAAGTCATTTTTATGATTAACTATTATTTGTAACTAGCTAGTAACTACTAAATATAAGGTTATTGATTATGTCAGATGAAGATAAAAATTGGAAAGAAAAGCTTAGCCCTGAAGAATATCGTGTCTGTCGAGAAAAAGGCACCGAGCCCGCCTTTAGCGGCTGTTATTGGGATGAGAAAAAACCAGGTCAATATCTATGTAAATGCTGTGGTGAAGAATTGTTCGATTCGGCAACTAAATATGATTCAGGGTCTGGCTGGCCCAGTTTTTATCAACCACTTGCGCGTGAAAATATTAAAGAAATTGTCGATGGTAGTCACGGTATGGCGCGTACAGAGGTGGTCTGTCAAAACTGTGAGAGCCACTTAGGGCATGTTTTTACCGATGGTCCGCAACCATCAGGTTTACGTTACTGCATTAATTCGGCATCGTTGTCATTGAAAACAGAAACCAATGAATAGTTTGGTGTGGCAGAGTGCCTGTATTACTGGGTTGCTTATGTTGGTAGTGTGGAATCGCTCGGAGATTGGTGACCCTAAGTGGCCATTAATAGGGGCGGGCGTAACGGTGTGTGCTTGGCTGCTATTGGCGTTAACTATTATCGTGAGTTCCTTGTGGCGTTTTTCTCATGGTGTTCAAAGCAATACATTATCGATGGTGTCGCTTGTGCTAGCGGTTGTTCCTATATTCGCAGTGGTGGCGTTTGTTATTGCCGCGCAAAAAGCGCCCGCTATTCACGATATCAGTACGGATACTGCTAACCCTCCAGAGTTTGTTTTAGCTGAACAGGCTCGTCACCATTCACATAATAGCCTGTCGTACGATTCAGCGAACGTGCCAATACAGCGTCAAGCTTACCCGCATATTAAGCCAGTCATAATAGGCCAAGAGCCTCAGGTAGTGATGGTATCGGTGATGGCGGCGGTGAATAAATTGGGTTGGCAGTTACACGGAAATGATTCGGATGTGGGGAGCACAAGCGATGCTCTCGTCGTCGAAGCCTATATCAAAACACCGTTACTGGGCTTTGTTGATGATGTTGTGGTGCGAATCACTCCCGAAGAGTCTGGCACTAGCCGAATTGATGTGCGCTCGGTGTCACGAATAGGTGTCAGTGATTTAGGGGTAAATGCGAAACGTATACATTTGTTTCTGAATGTGTTGTCTAGACAGTTAAATGACCAAGAGTAATACCAGCTTTTCCTTTTGGCTTAATCATAAACATTTTTCTTTTTCCATTCTGAATCTTCTTTAGGTCTGTCCCATTGACTTTCCTCTTTATTGGGTTTCTGGCCGCCGGAGTGAAGGTTTTTGTTTTCTTCTTTTAGTTCAGCATCTTCAGCTTCCACCAGTTCTAACAATGGTTGCATCCGAGCATTGAGTTTCTGTACTTTCTTCGTAAAGCCATGAGGCGTTTCTTTGGTTAACAGTTTTTTAGCTAAATCGTAGTAGTGTAATGCGAGTTTAGGTTTTTGCATCTCTATTGATTGCTTGGCGGAAACGGTATGTCCGTTAACTGTTAATACGATTACTAGCTCTTTTAGTAGTAAGCGATAGTAGATGTGTTGTTTTTGTGTGATTTGGCCGCGTAGCATTGATTTCTGCAAGAAGTTGCCAATGAGGTTGAGATACTGCTTGAGCTCACTGATTTGGCTATTGCTTTGCAGATCTTCAATTTTTTTCCCTTCAGGTTTACGTACAAATGCCTCTAGCTGACCAGTATGTATTTGTAGCGCTTCAACATAATTCTTTTCAGACGGGGCTAGCCTAGTAAGATGTTCATAAGTATCTAGAACGCAGCGGTAGAGGAACACCTCTAGTTCTTTCGGTAAGAAGCTTTCAGGGAACACAGTAATAGCTTGTAATAGCTCTTTGGCACGCTTATCCAGTGCACGCTGTAGTCGATCACGCTCTAATTTACGTTCGATGATAGTCTGCCGAACAAAAACATAGCAAACTAGTGCGGAAACGCTCGCAATAATACCGATGGTGATATAGATCTGGGTCATAGAATAAACGCTCTAGCGTGTATTTGTTGTGGTAAGTAAATGATTTAAGAAACGAGCTCTTAATGTAAGTATAGACGCTATTTTCGCTATTGGAGGTAATATCCTTAAGTGATTGTTTCAGAATAAATTATTTTTAATGAAAGTGTTGACAGCTCGCGCTCTGATCCATAGAATGCGCACCTCTTCTGATGACAGACCAGTCGAAGAAGTTCTAAGTCCCCTTCGTCTAGTGGCCTAGGACACCGCCCTTTCACGGCGGTAACAGGGGTTCGAACCCCCTAGGGGACGCCATTTTCTTAATGTTCTATTCGTTAATCGATAGTGACAGTTAAGATGAAAAGCGGGAATAGCTCAGTGGTAGAGCACAACCTTGCCAAGGTTGGGGTCGCGAGTTCGAGCCTCGTTTCCCGCTCCAAATTTCAATTAAAAATCAAAGGCTTAGGTCTTTGATTTTTTTTTGTTCTCATTTTTGTTCCCACTTGCACAATATTCTATAAATTACTTGTATATATCTGGTTGTTTGAGTATCCGCACTGGAAGCAAAATTTTGTTCTTTGTTAGTTCTAAGTATTATTTAAGTTTGTTATCAAAACGATTAATGCAAAAAGTATAATGGATTTTTGTCGGGACGTGATTGAGGTCAAGGTGTTCGGAGAGGGCGAGAATAAGGGGCAATAAATACCCCTTATAGGAAGATAAATAAATAGTTAATTACTTATTTACGGTTACCGCGGCAGTGTGAACAAACCTTTTCCCACTGGCCGAAACGCCAGCGCATATAAGAATGCACAAATACCGACTTAGGATAGCTACATGTAGTCATCTCTATGTCTCCTGTAAAGTTAGGAGACTGATTAGTTCAACGAATTATTTCTAATTGTCGGATTGAAAAACCACGCTACAAATGTAATACTTTATTTGTATGTTTCTGCATGGCCACCAAAGTACAGTCTCGTCAACTTCGGCGAGTATCGTATGGTCAATTCTTAAGGCCCCGCTATAACCCTTTGCAGAGGGTTGGGGTTTTAAGAAACTGCTTATCGGCGTTTACGCCCGCCTTAATTTTTCCTCATTAAAAGTTAGTCTCCTTTTTCTAGTTACTTGGTATCTATTATTCCCTTTTGCTGTTGACCGCTTTCCCGCGCCTGAGTGCGTTAAGGTGCGGATGCAAAAAAGGTTTGCAGCCTATTTGTTATTAAAGCAAGAGGATAACCTCTATTTTGGAGGTTAAAAAATAACCTTTAGACGTATTCTACAGCGGGTTAAGTATTGACACCATAGGTGATTACTTAAAAAAGTGTATTTTTATACAGTGTTTTATTTTGAGCACAATTTCAAATCGCCACCTATTTTTGATGCCGAGAATACGATTTCTACGTTGTCGATGGGAGTTCTTGGTTTTCTAAGTAAATGTCTTATATTTCTTCTAAGCTACGTGCGCTAATTTACTTGAAGGATGTTTGACTTGGTCTGAGTTTGCCGCTAGCGGAGTTTGATGACTAGGAAATTCTTGGTTTCTGTTCCCGTTTTGCGTGGCTTCGTTTGGTATGAAAAGGCATTATTTTAGTTCGAGCCTCGTTTCCCGCTCCAAATACGAAAAAAAACCAGCTATGAGCTGGTTTTTTTTCGCCTGCAGTTTACTAAGATACAAGCGGTACCGCTTGTATCTTAGTGTTAGCTCCGCTTAGTGGTCACAACCTTCGCTATGTACATGTCCATGCTCTAGCTCATCGGCAGTGGCTTCACGTACGTCGGTGACTTCAACGTCAAAGTGTAATGTTTGGCCAGCCATAGGATGGTTACCATCAACGGTGATTTTGTCTCCATCAATGCTTTTCACTTCGATGATTTGCATGCCGCCTTCTGGTGACTCTGAATGAAACTCCATACCGACTTCAATGTTATCTACGCCAGCAAACATCTCTTTGGAAAGTTCTTGTATTAATTCAGGGCTATATTCGCCATAGCCATCAGCGGGTGCCACCGCAATCGATAGTTTGTCGCCCTTAGCTTTACCCGTAAGTTCGTTTTCTAGGCCTAATACGATGTTGTTAGCGCCATGTAGATAATCCATAGGCTCTTGGCCAGCGGAAGAGTCTAAAACTTCGCCTTCCGCGTTTTTAAGGGTGTAATGGATGCTAGCGACATGGTCTTTAGTGATTTGCATGGTTGAGTCCTAAATAGTTGAGTTTTATCGTGGGTATGATGAGAGCTAATGCTCATAAGTCGCCTGTTACGGCTACGCCATTGACGGTGGCGGTGTCTAAATCAATGGAGAGTGTTTGTTTTTCACCATTGTATTGTTCCAGTCGAGCTAGTAGATATCCCCAGTTTTTGGCAAACCATATATAGGTTATTTTGTTTTTGCCTTCTCTGATAACTTTGACTTTTATCGTGTTCAAGGAGCCAGAGGTTGTTTCTATCACCTCTTCGCCTTGTGGTTCAAAACGGTATTGTTTTAAGTTGCCTTTGTTGGC
>JBLHVX010000132.1:0-5305 GCA_047628835.1 Granulosicoccus sp. | reverse complement strand
ATAATAATTCTCTCTATAGCGCGACGCTATTTGAATACAATGACAAGATGCAACCGTATTTTGAACAGGGCTTAGAATTAGGTCGTAGTTTTATTCAACCTAAGTACTGGGGGAAGCGCAGCTTAGATTATTTATGGTACGGCGTTGGTGCGTTTTTAAAACATCGCCCACAGTACCGTTATTTATTCGGGCCGGTATCCATGAGTGATACGCTACCTAGCACTGCAAAGGATTTACTGGTGTGCTTTTATCAATTGTACTTTTCTAGCGCAGAAACATTGGCGATATCGAACACACCCTACCAACTGCCGCCATCTCTTCAGGGCACTTTTAATGGCGATAACTACAAGGAAGATTTTTCGACACTAAAAAGCATGATGAGTAATATGGGCGTTGCGATTCCCACCCTGTACAAACAATATACCGAACTGTTTGAAGACGGCGGTGTGCAATTTCTCAGTTTTGGTATCGACCCGGACTTTAATCATTGTGTCGATGGTTTGGTACTAACGGACTTACACAAACTAAAAGAAAAGCGCCGTAAACGCTATATGAGCGAATAGTCGCGCTACTACTTATCACCCACGGCTTACTGATCCATATCTGCCTGCCCTGACAATCGGCGGCGGACAGCGAATGGCATTCCCACACCCAACACAATCACCACAATCAGCAATACGATGTACTGAACACCACTACTTCTAAGACTACATATTTCATATCAGCCGGTGTTTTTCAAGATAGCTGTCACCCTGACACGGGGGGCGGCAAGAGCGTATTCTGAAAGTCGGGACGTTTCTTCTAAAGGACCATCATTTGATATCAACCCGAGTGTATTTGCGCAATAATAGCTATTCTCTACTTTTATATTCATTGATTATTTATGCTGTTTATTATTGCAGGCGTTTTATTACTACTACTGATTTTTCTCCCTAATCTATGGGTGAAATACGTGCTTCGAAAACACCATAGAAGCCTTCCTGATATGCCGGGTACTGGTGGTGAACTTGCGATTCATTTATTACAGCAATATGAGTTAGATCACGTGATTGTTGAACAAACAGAACCCGATAGCGATCACTACAGCCCTGGTGATAATGCGGTACGTTTAAGTCCCGAGGTGTATTCAGGGAAATCGCTCTCTGCCATTGCTGTTGCGGCACATGAAGTAGGGCATGCTATTCAGTTTAATCGCAAAGAGCCCGTTAGCCTATTACGCACTCGTTATTTGGGATCGGCTCATCGGGTACAAAAAATAGGCGTCGTGCTATTCATGGCAATGCCATTTATCGGGTCTATTTTACATTTGCCACACGCTTCAATGCTGTTACTTATCGTGGGAGTCATCACTATGCTTAGTTCGGTGTTGCTTTATGCAGCAGTACTGCCCGAGGAATGGGACGCAAGCTTTAATAAAGCGCTGCCCATTTTAGAGAAAGGTGAATATGTACCCGCCGCCTATATACCTGCCATTCGACAAGTTTTAACGGCTTGCGCGCTAACGTATGTCGCCGGCGCATTAGCCGATGTTTTACGGCTATGGCGATGGATGCGGTTTATTCGCTAGGAGGCGGCCAAATAGAATGAAAATCATGAGCAGCACTTCACTAAACAACAAAGAGACCCTCAATGAAAGTTATTTCGATTAATGTAAACGGTATAAGAGCGGCAGCACGTAAAGGCATGTTCGACTGGTTAAAAAAAGTTGATGCGGATGTCATTTGCCTGCAAGAGCTCAAAGCCCAGCCCGATCAAATTGAAGATTCGCTCTACCACCCCGAAGGTTATTACAGCTATTTTCATTCTGCTGAGAAGAAAGGCTATAGCGGTGTGGGCATTTACTGTAAGGAAAAACCACAAGCAGTGCATATGGGTTTAGGCGCTATTAGTGATGATGATTGGTCTGCTGTTGATTTTGAAGGCCGATATATACAAGTAGACTTTAAAGGTATTAGCGTTGTCTCGCTCTACATGCCTTCAGGCTCGGCTAAAGACGAACGACAAGAATTTAAGTACGACATGATGGCACGCTTTGAAACGGTACTTCGCTCTATGCAACGAAAAAAACGTGAATTCATTATTTGTGGTGATTGGAATATTGCACACAAAAAAGTCGACATTAAAAACTGGCGTGGCAACCAAAAAAATTCTGGGTTTTTACCAGAAGAACGATCTTGGATGGACTGGCTGCTGAGTGATGAAGGTAATGATCGCGAGAAACCATTAACCTTCGTCGATGCGTTTCGTGTTATCAATCAAGAAGAACACCAATATACGTGGTGGTCGAACCGTGGCCAAGCATGGGCAAATAATACTGGCTGGCGCATTGACTACCACATTGTTAGCGAAGGCTTAAAAGACAAGGTAGTGGCGGGCTCGGATCTTATCTATAAAGAGGAACGTTTTTCTGATCACGCGCCGTTAGTTATTGAATACAGGGGTTATTAAGGCTGCAGACTTATAAGCGCGTAGATTTATAGGACAAAAGCAGATTGTTCAGAGCGAAGCTGTAGACCTGAAACACTACGGCAGATACCATGGGTCAATATTCGCATAACATAGCCACACAATACGCTTGACATAATATGTCATAAAATCTACCATGTACTTAGTGACATATTATGTCGTTAACAAGGAGCCAATAAATGAACTTACAAGACCTTAGCCTTCACTTCTCAAACTTAAACATGGAAGGGTATAAATTTGATTGCCAATTTATACCTGGAGAAGTAGAGGTACTACAAGTAGTCATAGAAGGGTTTGAAGAAATACCCGTCTATATATCGGCAACAGACTCCCAAATACTGTGTATTAGTTATTTGTGGTCAGAAGATGAGGTGGTTGCAGAGACAAAAACCGAAATGCTAGAGGCAATGCTTGACATGAACATTCCAATGCCCTTGTCCGCATTTTCACGCATACAAGACCGTTATGTGATATTTGGAGCCTTGAGTATTAGTTCAAGAGTTGACGATATCGTGCATGAAGTCACCACATTAGGGGAGAACTCGGTAGAAGCTCTTTCCATAATGACCGACTTTTTGAAATAGTAGATTGACGACAGAGAGGATAGAACATGAGCGTATTATCAAAGATTTTTACTGCCATTCGAGGCGGTGCAAGAGAAGCAGGTGAATCCATTGTAGATGCCAATGCAGTGCGTATTTTTGAACAAGAAATCCACGATTCTAAAAATCACATCAAAAAAGCAAAAGACAGCTTAACATCTGTTATGGCAGAAAAAATGCAGGCCGCTCGCAAACTAGATGCGACCCAAAATGACATTTTAGAAAACGAACAATATGTCACTAAGGCATTAGAAAAAGGCGATGAAGCACTCGCGCTAGCCGTTGCTGAAAAAATTTCAACGCTAGAAGCAAATTTATCAGAACAACAAACGATACACGACAGCTGTGCAAATCATATAGAGAAGCTTAAAGCGCAAATTCAAGCGGCAGAACGCCAAATTAGCGACAATGAACGCCAGTTAAATATGATTAAAACAACAGAGAACGTACATAAAGCGACGTCTGCTATTAGTGATAACTTTGCGTCCTCAGGTTCTAAAATTGTTAACGCTAAAGAATCTCTCGAGAGAATCAAAAAACGCCAACAAATGCGTGAAGATAAATTAAAAGCGGCGCAAGAACTCAATAGTGATAACTTTGAGAACTCATTGCAAGACAAGTTAAAAGAAGCTGGAATTGTTAACGACGGCTCTAGCAGCGCTAAAGCTGTATTGGAACGCTTAAAAGCAAAACAATAGTCTCGATCTGCCAACAAAAGGCTCCGGCGATATGCTGGGGCTTTTTTATTTTTAATCGCGGACTTAAATGTCAGTTTTAAATGCCATATTTACATGTCGCACTTAGATGTAACACCTAATTAACGACATAAGCCACTGTGACGCTAGCGACAAGGAAACCTTTATGAAAAATCTTTTTAAGGCCATATTTTCTTCATCTAAAGAAAGCAACGATCTGCGAACTTTAGAGTCGCTTGCCGAACTTCAAAAAAATGACTACATAAAACTCAATGACAGCTTCGCCTTACCAGAAGAGCTTCGAGGAAAAACCTTCCAAGTTAGCTCTATTGACAGCTATTACTATGGTGAAGTACTGCACACTGAGTGGACACTAAAAGGCGACGTGAAGAAAAAAGTTTATTTATCTCTAAGTGATCTAGGTGACGAGGATAGCATCGTATTGAGCTATCAGTTAAAGAAAAAAGAAGTGGCCGCGATATTTGGCTGGGATCAAATAAAAGCACAGTATCAAGCTGAACATGAAGCAAACCTACAGTGTTCTGACACGTCAGTTTATGAGGGATGGCTAGCACCAGAATACTATCGAAGAGAATGCAATGGCTCCGCGAATTATTTTTCTCGTGACTGCCGAGGTCAACGACAGCCCACTGGTGGTGAATCATTACATTATTTTGAATTCTATAACGACGACGAAACACACGCTATGGATATTGAAGTGTGGAGTAAAGACGAAGTGGATGTCTTTATATCCATCCTACGACCGGAATCAGATATTCATGAGTATTGGGCTCACAATATAAATGGATAATGTAAGCGGATCATGAAGTGCATAATATGAGCAGCAATAAATTACCCGAAAAATGGAAGTCAGAAGAAAAAGCTATTAAAGCGATTCAGCTCGCGTTTGATTTGGACGAGAAAGTACAATACACCTTACGCAGAGAAGCCTTAGAGTGTGACATTAACCCCAGTGAACGCATACGACAAATATTAGGCTTAGAATCGAACAAGATCCCTCAGCGGCCGCGTTTATCCATTTCATTAAGGCCACAAGATTTTTCATATCTTGCAAAAAAATATGACATCAATAAAGACAATAAAAAAGATATTAAACACCGAGCTACGTTAGAGCTACAGGAATACGTAAAACATAAGGATATAACCGATAATAATGAATAACTTGTTTTTATTTTTGAGAAGAAAAAAACATTTTTCGAAAATCACCTGCAGAAATAAACCTAAAGTGCTGATCAAGCGCGTCAGTATATTAGGCATTATTCTTTTTCTACACACTTTAATTATACAATACGTCGAACCCATTAGCTTTTCTGATGCTTTGTGGCTGAGCCTTACCTCTATCACCACTGTGGGTTACGGTGACTTTTCAGCAACCACTTTTATAGGCCGCGCCACAACGATACTACTGATTTATGTATGCGGCATTTGGCTGCTTGCACAATTAGCGGGCGACCTTATCGACTATAGAACGAATAAGCGCGAGCGAATGATAAAAGGTTTATGGAGATGGAACAAAATGTC
>JBLHVX010000131.1:0-5311 GCA_047628835.1 Granulosicoccus sp. | reverse complement strand
TCGCCTTACCTTGCACACACTGCAAACCGGCCTCAATGATTTCGAATTTAGAGGAATCGATCATAAAAGGCACACGACAGATATCAGGCTCTGCCGCTAATAAATTTAAATAGCGTCGCATTGCCGCAACGCCATCTAGCATGGCATCATCCATATTCACGTCAATAATTTGTGCGCCGTCTTCAACCTGCACTCGCGCTATTTCTACTGCCGCATCGTAGTCTTCGTCTTGAATCAAACGTGAAAATTTTCGCGAACCCGTCACGTTGGCTCGTTCACCAACGTTCACAAAGCCGGTAGTTTTATTCACAACGAGCGGCTCTAAACCACTCAGGACCATATCTGGAGTTATTTGTGTCATGATAAATGTCTTTTTGATTACTCGTTTATGATTCGAAATTTTTGCACGAATGATCTTTTGCCCTCATCCGGCGTTTACCCCTCAAGGGGGCACCGAGGACAAACGTACTCGATCGGTCACTTATAAACATAAGCTCCCTTTCTCCGTGCGCTTCTGCCTCGCTTAACAGCACCTATTCTTGGTGCCTGAGAACAAAATATCTATCCGTGTAAAGGTTTCTATTTTTTCAACGTTCTAGGAGAATACTTTTTCGCTAAGTCTGCTAAGGCGGCAATATGCTCTGGCGTTGTACCACAGCACCCACCTAGTATATTGACATGCCCACCTTTTACAAACAGCTCAACTTGATCTGCCATTTGCTCAGGCGTTTCATCATACTCACCAAATTCATTTGGTAAGCCCGCATTAGGGTGCGCAGAAATAAAGCAAGACGCCATTGAGTCAAGACGCTTAACGTAAGGCAACATCTCACTTGCACCTAAAGCACAATTTAATCCGACACTTAATAACTCACCGTGCATCATCGAAATCCAAAATGCTTCCGCTGTCTGCCCCGATAAAGTTCGGCCACTGGCATCGGTAATCGTTCCGGAAACCATCACAGGGATTTCGCCCCATTTTTCACGAATCTCAGCCATCGCATAAAGGCCCGCTTTCGCATTTAGCGTATCAAATACGGTTTCGATCATCAGGATATCTACACCGCCTTCTAACAAGGCATTAGCGGCATCAAAATAAGCTTGGCGCAACTCATCAAACGTCACTAAACGCTTACCCGGATCATTCACATCAGGCGATAAAGAAGCGGTACGGTTAGTGGGGCCTAATGCGCCTACAACAAAACGCGGCTTGTCTGGTGTTTTTGCCGTCCATACATCGGCCGCACGACGAGCACACTGCGCCGCTTGATAATTAATATCGTAGACTGCGGCCTCCATATCATAGTCAGCTTGAGCGATAGTCGTCGCATTAAACGAGTTGGTGGTCGCAAAATCGGAACCCACTTCAAAATATTCTTCGTGGATCGACTGAATAATATCTGGGCGTGTAATGGCAAGCAGATCATTATCGCCTTTTAGAGAAGACGGATGGTCGGGAAAAAACTTGCCTCGAAAATCCTCTTCGCCCAAGGAATGACGCTGAATCATCGTCCCCATAGCGCCATCTAACAGCATAATTCGATTTTTTAATATTTCTTTCAGTTGATGCGTGATTGATGTGCTCATAAATATCGCTATAAAAAGTCTATGGTTATTGTGAGATGGGCATTCTACAACAAAGATCAGGGCTATTCATTTAAATTCAACAATCTATATCAAAATAAATTGATATAGATTTTAAGCAGGGTTCACAAGAGATCGGCAAGCCGCTCCCTCACCACCCTTCAATCACCTAAAGCTCTTCTCAGCACCCCAAAAGCCCAATTAATACGCTGAAACTGCTCAACATCGCCCCCTCTATCGGGATGAAGTTTCATAGCAAGTCGCTGGTAAGCCACCTTCACTTGCGGAAGACCGATAGCCTCACTGCCACTCGAAAGCTGTAAAAGGGTTAAGGCGTTAGCGTAATCATCGTTACTCACAAAGCGATCCCAAAAGCCGTTAAGCAACGTATCCACGGAGTCTTTGGTCGCATTTTCGAGGTTATCCCAATCCAAATAATAGTCTCGTAAAGAGGCGATATCTGCTTGATTATAACGACTATTCACCTCAAGACCTTTCGATTGCACCCTAGAATCATCATCTCGAACATCCCGATCATCGACGCCATCAAGACTAATAACCAAGGCAGATATAGTCAGGCATTGATGACCATCAAGATAATAGGAGTGTAGTTGAAACAATGCGTTATAAACTAAAAAATGCGCACTATATAGCGACACTGTATTGGTTGAGCCAATACTCGCCAACCACTCCTGATCTTGCAACTGGCTGATTAACTCATATTCCGAGAATGGAGCTGTCGCCGCTTCAAGCATGCATTGAATCGGCTCTATTAAATGATTTTTTCGCATAAAACACCGTTAATACATCATTGAAAAGTTAAGCATAGCCTGTACTATTCGCTGCGATGAAGTAATCCCCCATCATTTTTACAACAAAGTGATGCTGACTATACATAGCAACACAACACAAAAAATAACAACATACAGTAACTACACACCGAAGGAAGAACACATGTTAACCGTAAACAGCTACTTTGATGACAACGTGAAATCTATCGCCTTTCAAGGAGAACAACTACCTGCAACAGTTGGGGTTATCAGCCAAGGTAATTACACTTTTGACACCGGTAAAAACGAAGTATTAACTATCGTTAGCGGCTCTCTAAATGTGCAACTACCAGAAACAAAAGAATGGGTAACATACGTAGCAGGAGAATCTTTTGAAATCGCCGCGAAAAAACAATTTCACGTAAGCACTACCATCGATACCGCTTACTTATGCACCTACTCTGATTAACCATAAGCACCACAACTCAACGTAATACCGGCCAAGATAACAGCCAAGGTTGCTGAATAGCGGCCAATGCATCGCCGGGTAAACTATCTTCTATTAATCGCTTATCTGGCAGCCAGTCTTGAGGGAAATCCACATAGCGATAGTATTCACCTTGATACTCAAACGATAAAATCGACGCATGAAGGCGAATACCCTTTGGCAACGATAAAGGATGCCCGTACAAGCGATCACCACTGATAGGCGAGCCAATGCTTTTCAGCGCCACTCGCAACTGATGGGTTTTACCGGTTTTTGGCTTTAGCAAAAACAAACGATTACCATCGCCCAAACCATAACTAAAGAACTGTGTGATAGCAGGGTTATCTTTACTCTGGCTCAACTTCCATGACCCTCGTCGACCGCGCTCCATACCACCACTAATCAAGCCTTGTTTTTTCTTCGGCTTTTTATCGCTAAGGGCTAAGTAATACTTTTCAACCTGCCTATTTTGAAACAACTGCGACAACTCACTGGCGGCCGCAGAGGTTTTTGCACACAGCAACAGCCCCGAAGTGACCTTATCTAGACGATGAACCGGCAGCAATTGCTCTAACTGCAAGTCTTGCTTCATTTGCACCAACAAGCCTACCTCGTCAGGCTCAGAGTGAACACAAACACCCACGTGCTTATTCACTACAATAAAATGTTCATTTTCAGCAACAATACTATACATAATATTAATTCGTTATCGTGTTATCAGAAGAGGTTTTTTGTAATAACTCGCCCAGTACATCTTGGGCCGTTGTACCATCAGCTTCTTGCGATAAGCGATAGATTTCTTCTTGAGTTGCCGCATCAACCACTGCAAACAATTTTTGTAATATTATTTTACCCAACACGTCTAACGTGAGACCGACTTCTTTGTCACCTAGGTTTTCTAAAAAGAATCCAGAAATGGTAAAAGAATGTACCTCTTTTTTACCATCTTTTTTACCCTCGGCTTTATCCGATGTATTCATTTGTAACTCTACTTGTATATCTGCAAATGTAATACGCTCGACCATCGCCATTATTGTTACTGGCATAACGTCTGATTTTGATTCTGCACTACTAAGTCTTGAGGCATTAGAGGCTACAACACTAGACGATGTATTAACCGACGAAAGATGGCTGGCTACCGTTTGTATATTGGTCAGCGACTGGCCACTTTGGCTACCACTGTCAGGCCGCTCTACGTAAAAGTATGTATCCCGTACATCAATCTTATTAATAACCTTTACTGACTGTTTGAATGCTGTCGGATCCACTTTAAAAGCAATTTTATTCGATATATACAATGTTTTATTTGAAAAACCAGCAGGATTTCTTATTGATAAATTAGTTAACGACCCACTACCGTAACGTGGGTTGATGTTAACACTACCGACTTTTACGGGAGCTTGCGTCAACTCATTTCCAGCTTGCTCAATAACACTGATAATATCGTCGTCAATATGACTAAACGCATAATAGATAACGCCTGCTGCAATAGACGATAAAATAATAAAACTAAATACGAAAAACTTAAGTGCTTTCATTCTTATCCTTAATGATATAAAAATAATTAAACGCAAACGTAAACCACCATGGGTGACCACAATCGCCCTTAATGGTTATGTTCGCTCACCTTCAATAATAGAAGAGGCATCGTCATCGGGTAACCGAGACTTAGCGGGAGGCACTGCACCTTCTTCCAACATTTTATTTGCTTCTTCATTAAAACGTTTTTTCGCTTTGGTGAGTTCCTCTTTAACCGCATCAAGCAAGGTTTCCCAACCAGACACGACGACCTCATTGGTTTCTTCTAGCATCCCCTCTATACTATTTTTTTCTAGTAAGACCACCTTCTCTTCCGTCTCACGTAACAACGTTTTCACTTGATCAAGCTGCACACTTAATTGCTGGTTTTCTGCCACAAGGTCGTTATAACGCCTGTCTTGATGATAAATATAGGCCGCCACAGCCACCAGACAAACCAATAAAATCTTTGTAAAATACTGCTTTAGCATTTTTGTATCACCCCTTAATAATTTCTGGCATATTCCCTAGCATGCCGTTAACAAACAGTTATAATCACGGCAAAGATGAATCCTGCTGCCTAAATAGCCAATTATCCCACTAAAAGAGACGATGACCAAGGGATCAACCGGTAAAACAGATAACAGATAGCCGTGATGAGCAAGAAAAGAGTAACCTACGGCGCTAATCCGACTATTATTTAACCTCTCGGTAAGTTATTGGAAAATAGTCTAAAAAACACTAGGCATTTCAAAAGTCATAGTATAGAATTCGCCGCTCTTTTGGCATCAGAGCAACGTGATTGCTCCACCAGCTAATTGATATATGGGCGCGGTGGCAGAGTGGTCATGCAGCGGACTGCAACTCCGTGTACGCCGGTTCGATTCCGACTCGCGCCTCCAAAAGCCGCTAGTAGCTTATACTAGCAGTAGGTTTATCCAAGCCTACTATA
>JBLHVX010000130.1:0-5334 GCA_047628835.1 Granulosicoccus sp. | reverse complement strand
TCCTTAATGCTTAGCTCTGTTATTCAACAACTTTAGGTACTAAATAATGACCATCGGCGGTGCTTGGAGCAATCTTTTGGAATTTCTCACGCTGATTAACTTCGGACACCACATCGGCTCGTAAGCGTTGAACGGCATCCATTGGATGTGCCATAGGCTCTACGCCTGAGGTATCAACGGCTTGCAACTTGTCTACTAAATCCAAAATATTAGATAAGTTGGTTTGAAATTCTGTGATACTTTTTTCGTCTATCTGCAAGCGCGAAAGGTCGGCGATTGCGAGAACCTGATTCGTGTCCAAAGACATGGGGTTGCTCCGCTGTTTGTCCAGGTTTAAGTGTCGATAATAAAGGGCATATTTAAAGGCGATAAGTTACCACATTTAGGTGTAGTATTTTAGCGCTTATTAATTCGATAGGGCAGGCCCACACATTAACTTGGTAATTAATACACCCGTTGTGATATACGTGCTTGCCGAAAGCTTGCGCCGTTGCTAGAGTTACAGGCAATTTTGTAGTTGCGTTCCTTGTCGTCTTGCTCGGGAACACTTTATTCAGTTGAGAATGTACCAATGTTTAGAAAAGTAAGAGGTCTTTTTTCCAGTGATTTGTCTATCGATTTAGGCACAGCCAATACCCTAATTTACGTAAAAGAGAAGGGTATTGTATTGAATGAACCATCGGTTGTGGCCATTCGATTACAAGGAAATCAAAAAAGTGTTGCCGCAGTGGGAACGGATGCAAAACGAATGTTAGGCCGAACGCCGGGTAATATTCAAGCCATTCGTCCGTTAAAAGACGGTGTAATTGCCGACTTTGAAGTGACGGAGAAAATGCTGCAGTATTTTATTAAGACGGTGCATCAGGATGCTTTCTTAGCACCGAGTCCTCGTGTTGTTGTCTGCGTACCCCATGCTGCGACGTTAGTTGAACGCAAAGCTATTCGTGACTCAGTATTAGGCGCCGGCGCACGTCGAGTTTATTTAATAGACGAGCCGATGGCTGCCGCAATTGGTGCTGGCTTGCCAGTAGATGAAGCCCGCGGATCAATGGTTGTTGATATTGGCGGTGGTACTACAGAAGTTGCGATTATTTCCTTGAGCGGTGTTGTTTACGCTGAATCAGTGAAAGTCGGTGGCGATCGCTTTGATGAAAATATTGTGGCTTATGTACGTCGTAACTATGGCAGCTTAATTGGTGAAGCAACGGCTGAGCGTATTAAGCAAGAAGTAGGCACGGCTTACCCAGGTGGTGAGGTGCGTGAGATTGATGTACGCGGTCGTAACTTAGCCGAAGGCATTCCACGTAGCTTTACCTTGAACTCCAATGAAATTTTAGACGCTTTACAAGAGTCGTTAGCGGCTATCGTACAGTCAGTAAAAGCGGCGCTAGAACAAGCGCCACCAGAATTAGCCTCTGATATTGCCGAGAGTGGTTTGGTATTAACCGGTGGTGGTGCCTTATTGCGTGATATCGATAAATTACTCAGCGAAGAAACAGGTTTGCCTGTTTTGGTGGCTGATGATCCATTGACGTGTGTTGCTCGTGGCGGCGGTATGTTCTTAGAGAGCGCAACGGATGTTCAGCTAGAAATGCTAGCGGCTGATCGATAAATACAAAAAGTTTTTTTGTATTTTGTTTAAACGGCTAGAAGCGCGATTTTATCGCGTTTTTAGCCTATTAAACCTTATCCTGTAAGCGCTTTCCTTGTATAGTTGAAACATACGTGGATCGAAAAAGGATCAGGCTATTAAATCCCCTGTTGAAATAACCCCATTACATGCCTCGCGTTTGGTAGGCATAATTTGTTTGTCTCTTGCCCTCATGTGGTTCGATAATCATAGTCAGCTTTTTAAGCCGGTACGCTATGCACTGGGTTACGCCCTTTATCCTTTACATCAAATTTCTTCTGCTCCTTCTGTGCTTGCGGTTTGGTTTGGTGACTCTGCTAAAAGCCGACAACAACTTGAACTTGATAATGCAGAGCTGTCAGCCCGTAACTTAATTCTTGGGCAAAAAATCCAACGCCTTATTTCGTTAGAAACAGAAAATATTGAACTGCGTGAATTGTTAGGCGCTTCTGATCGTATAAGTGAGAGAGTGATTGTGGCCGAATTAGTCGCGGTTGATCCAGACCCTTTTAGTCAGCAAATCGTCATCAATAAGGGCACTGAAGATAACGTTTTTATCGGTCAACCGGTATTAGATAGCCATGGTCTTATGGGCCAGGTTATTGATGTTTTACCCCATAGCAGTCGAATTCTATTAATTGCCGATTCAAATCATGCGATTCCTGTGCAGGTTAATCGTAATGGTGTACGCGCCATTGCGGTGGGTTCAGGCCAGCTCGGTGACCTTAATTTAATCTACGTGCCCGATACCGCCGATATAGAAGTGGGGGATTTATTAGTCAGTTCAGGTTTAGGCAATCGTTACCCTAGGGGTTACCCAGTGGCCAAGGTCGCCAAAATAGAGCATTTTCCCGGCAAAGCGTTTGCCGTTGTTTCTGCGACGCCGAGTGCGCAATTAGATAGAAGCCGTCACATGTTGTTGGTGTTCAGTGAAAATGCGAGTCATGTGCCTCCTGAAGCACTGTGGGAGCAAAAATGATGTCCTCTAGAGTTTATGTCTTTTTAGTTATCACCCTCTGCGGAGGGTTTATTCTGCAGTATTTTCCGTTGGTCGATTTTATGAATTGGTTTGTACCTGAATGGGTACTTATGATCTTTATTTTTTGGCAGCTGCAAGCACCTAAGTTAATTAACTTTTGGTGGGTATGGCCGATAGGATTATTGCTTGATGTACAGCAAGGCATTCAGTTAGGCGGCTCTGTCGTTGGCTTTGCCATTGTGTTGTATGTTTTGCAATTAATGTATCAGCGTTTAAGAATTTTTAATGTGGCTCAACAAGCGGGCGTTATATTTTTACTATTATGTTGTTATAAATTGGTTGTCTACTGGGCCATGATTGCTACGGGTGATATGCATAAGCCTTTATCCTTGTGGTTACCCGCCTTGGTGAGTGCATTGGTATGGCCTTGGTTATATCTGCTGTTATCTAACACTTATCAAAAGTTGAGATGATACAGTGTCGCAACTCTTAATATTGGCGTCTACATCACCTCGACGTAAAGAATTATTACAACAAATTGGCGTGGTTTTTACTCAGCTAAGTATCGATATTAATGAGAATGTCGCGGTGGGAGAAAATGCCGAGCAATATGTTTTACGCTTAGCAAAAGAAAAAGCCGCCGCTGGGTTTGAGCGGTTATCAGCCACAGAAAAAAAGAACTGTGTTGTCTTGGCAGCGGACACTACCGTTGTGTGCGATGGCCAGATATTGGCTAAACCCGAATCATTGAGTCACTCGAAAGACATTTTAACGCAGCTTTCTGGGCGCGAACATGTCGTCATGAGTGCCATAGGCTTGCACTGCCAGGATAAAACCCTACAAAAAGTTGTCACAACTAAGGTGAGGTTTCGAAGAATATCCGACGCTGAAATCGAAGCTTACTGGCACAGTGGCGAGCCTCAAGACAAAGCCGGTAGTTATGGCATTCAAGGACTCGGAGCGGTTTTTGTCGAATCTATTACGGGCAGTTATAGCAATGTTGTCGGTTTACCCCTGTGTGAAACTGCGCAATTACTCAACCAATTCAATATAGCATTTTGGCAATTATGAAAGCAGAGATATTAATAAACGTTACTCCAACAGAAACCCGTGTCACCGTGGTTGAAAATGGTGTGCTGCAAGAGGTGTTCATTGAGCGTGAACATTTACGTGGCTTAGTGGGTAATGTTTATAAAGGAAAAGTAATCAGAGTACTGCCAGGAATGCAGGCCGCTTTTGTTGATATCGGCTTGGAGCGTGCGGGTTTTATTCATGCATCGGATATTATTGGCGGTGATGCGCAAACGCCGATTATGAGTTTATTGCATGAAGGGCAAAAATTAGTCGTGCAGGTAACCAAGGACCCCATATCTACTAAGGGCGCACGCTTAACTAATCAATTATCAATTCCATCTCGTTACTTAGTTTATATGCCAGATACTGATCATGTAGGTGTCTCGCAGCGCATTGATGGTACGGAAGAGCGAGATCGTTTGCGCGCCTTAGTCGCCGCCAGTATTAAGAATGAAGCGCTGACGGGTAAGGGAGGGTTTATTCTTCGTACCGCTGCTGAGGGAGCTGGCGAGGAAGAAATTAATGCCGATACGCGCTATTTAAAACGTCTATGGGTAACCTTAGGAGAGCGTTTAAAGGGTGCGAAAGTTCCTAGCCTAGTCTACGCCGAGTTACCGCTATTTTTACGCACTTTGCGTGATTATGCGCGTCCAGACATTACGCGCGTACTGATCGATTCAAAAGAAACCCATCAGCGGGTTGAGACGTTTGTAAAGCAGTTCGTGCCAGAAATTTTACCGCAATTGGAATACTATCCCGGTCCACGTCCCATTCTTGATCTTTATGGCGTCGAAGATGAAATGCAGCGAGCATTAGAGCGCAAGGTACCGTTAAAGTCGGGTGGTTATTTGGTCATCGATCAAACCGAAGCGATGGCCACGATTGATGTCAATACGGGTGCTTTTGTCGGTCGTCGTAATCTTGAAGAAACTATTTTTAAAACAAATTTAGAAGCCGCTACCGCGATTGGTCGCCAGTTAAGGTTACGTAATCTTGGCGGTATTATCATTCTTGATTTTATCGATATGATTGATGTTGAGCATCAGCGTCAAGTGCTTCGTATGCTGGAGAAAGTATTAGAAAAAGATCATGCAAAAACAAAAATCAGCGGTGTATCGGATCTTGGTTTAGTTGAAATGACGCGCAAACGAACGCGTGAAAGCCTAGGCCAGATGTTGACTGAGGCGTGTGCCTGTTGCGATGGTCGTGGTACCGTAAAAACCGCAGAAACGATTTGTTATGACATCTTTCGTGAGATTTTACGTGAAGAGCGTGCCTACGATGCGAGTTGCTATCTTGTCTTAGCGTCGGCCGCGGTAATTGATCGGTTGTTAGATGAAGATTCTAGCAGTTTGGCAGATTTGGAGGCTTTTATGGGAAAAACTATCAAGCTGCAGGTTGAACCTAATTATACCCAGGATCAGTATGATATCGTTTTACCTTAACCAACGCGGTTTATCATGAAACGCTGGTTGGGACTTATTTGGGCTCAGTGTTGGCTGACAGGAGTCGTTTGTCTTGTACTGTTGGCTTTGTATACTAGCTTAGGCCGACAGCTGATTCCACTGGTTGAAACCTTAGAGCTAGATATAGAGAAAGTACTCTCCAAACAGCTAGGCGTCGCCGTTGATATCGAGTCACTGACAGGGGA
>JBLHVX010000129.1:0-5387 GCA_047628835.1 Granulosicoccus sp. | reverse complement strand
TGCCGAATAAGTGAAATAGGTGTAAATCACGTAGTCGATCTGTTCCCAGTAAGAGTAGATCGCAAATTTTCTCAGATGCTGAAAAATCGCCTCGCCGCATAGCGTCAACAGTTTCTTCTAGGGCATGGGTGAAATCAACTAATGGCTGTATTTGTGCCATTGCTGCATTCCCTTTGATAGTATGGAATGACCGAAAAACGAGATTAATTAGCGTGGCGTCATCAGGGGTTTGCCCTAATTTATTGAGCCCATGCTGTAGTTCATCGTAATTCGCATCAAAGCTACTAATAATATCATCAGCAAATTCGGGGTCTATCGTCAAAACATTACTCCAAAATAGTACGTAAAAAAGATCCGTATTCGTAGTATAGAGCATCAATAGCACTTTTGGGTTTGGCTGCGTTATTTAAGTGCCAGAGAAGTGTTTGACGCAGGTGAGTAATATGATGTGAAAGAGCATGTAAAGTCTATATAACTCAACCAATACAATGGCTTGCGATACATTCTTGATGTTAAAGATAGAATATTATTTTGTCAGGTTTACCTCAATATCCCTTGTGGAATTCGCTCAATAGTACAGTTTTCTGCTGACTCTATAGTCTTGCTGGCTGGGCAAGCGCCTGGACGGAGAGTGCACGAAACGGGCATCCCGCTTAATGACCTTGGGAGCCTGTTTACGCGATTGGTTATGTGTGAAGCGAGACGCTTTTTATGATGATCAACAATCTGCCATTGTTCCCAGGAGTCTTTGCTAACAAGTGCCTGAAACTCAGGTGACCTTCCTCCTAGATGCGAGTGTGCACTAGCATGGAGGCAGCGCGTCTCTAGCGTGCTGGAGAAGATAGGTGTGGAATAGGAGCTTGTTGGGTAAATAAGCAGTTGTCAGTATTCATTGTATTGGTTTACGAAACTTGCTGTTGCTAAGAATTAGTAGAGGAGTCTTGATGCAATTTTCGTTACAATGACCAGCCTGTTTTTCTATAATAATTGATACATTTCTTCTATGACTGACGCACCGCATCCATTTGTTCATTTACGCCTGCATACCGAGTTTTCATTGGTGGATGGCACATTACGTATTAAACCGCTAATGGAAAAAGTAGCTGAAATGGGCATGCCTGCGGTAGGTGTTAGCGACGTATGTAATTTTTATGGCTTGATTAAGTTTTATACTGCAGCACAAAAGGCGGGAATAAAGCCCATTATTGGAGCCGATTTCAGGGTAAGAGCCAGCGGCGATAAAGACAATAATGACAAGCCCACACTCATTAGTCTGTTTGCGATGAACCATACTGGCTATCGCAATATCATTTTGCTGATTTCACGTGCCTTTCAAGAAGGCCAATATCATGGCGACCCCTATATACTACGTGAGTGGATTAGCGAATGTAGTGAGGGCGTGATAGCGCTATCGGGCGGAAGGCATGGCGATGTAGGGTCAGCCTTATTGTCTGATCATGCGGATGAAGCCGTAACGCGCCTTAATCAATGGCAGGCTGATTTCCCTGATCGTTTTTATCTTGAACTGCAACGTACTGGGCGAGAAAACGAAGAAGACTATCTACATGCGGCCATTGCCTTAGCCGCAGAGCATCAAGTGCCAGTTGTGGCAACGAACGATGTACGCTTTTTAACCACTGCCGATTTTGACGCGCACGAATCTCGCGTATGTATTGGTGAAGGCCGCACTTTAGATGATCCGCGCCGTGAACATCGCTACAGCGATCAGCAATATTTACGCACGCCAGAAGAAATGGCTGAGTTATTTAGCGATATTCCTCAAGCTTTAGCTAATACGGTAGAAATTGCTAAGCGGTGTACGGTAGAAATTGAGTTAGGTAATTACTATTTACCTGACTTTCCTATTCCAGATAATTTCACCAAAGATCCGTTTTTTGAAGCGCACTATCCCTATGCAACGCTAGAGGGTTTTGCTCAGCAAGCCATGGAAGAAAAATGGACAGGCCGTAAAGAAACGCCAGAATATTTGGCGATGGTCGAGACGAATGTGTTCTTTCAAAAAGTGTCGTATGAGGGATTATTTGATCGTTTAGAAACGATTTTAGATGAAAATGCTGATGGTGATCCAGATAGTTATAAAGAAAAAAAGCAGCCCTATCTAGACCGTATACGCTTTGAACTCGATATTATTATGCAGATGGGGTTCCCCGGCTATTTCTTAATCGTAATGGACTTTATTAAGTGGGCAAAAGATCAAGATATCCCTGTAGGGCCCGGACGGGGTTCTGGTGCGGGCTCACTAGTTGCTTACGCACAAAAGATTACCGACCTTGATCCACTGGAATACGATTTGCTGTTCGAACGATTCTTAAATCCAGAGCGGGTATCCATGCCCGATTTCGATATCGATTTTTGCATGGATAATCGCGATAAAGTAATTAAATATGTATCTGATACCTATGGTAAAGACGCGGTTTCACAGATTATCACCTTTGGTACTATGGCGGCAAAAGCGGTGGTTCGGGATGTGGCGCGAGTCCAGGGTAAGCCTTACGGACTAGCGGATAAACTATCAAAAATGATCCCGATGGAAGTGGGGATCACCTTACAAAAAGCGTTTGACCAAGAAGAACCATTACGTGAGTTTTTAGATGGTGATGAAGCTGCCCAAGAAATTTGGGATATGTCGCTTAAGCTAGAAGGTATTACTCGAAATGTCGGTAAACATGCCGGTGGTGTAGTGATCGCGCCAACCAAACTCACCGATTTCTCGCCGTTGTATTGTGATGAAACCGGTAAAGGTCTGGTCACCCAATATGATAAGAACGATGTGGAGTCGGCAGGCTTAGTCAAATTCGATTTCTTGGGACTGCGTACGCTCACCATTATCGACTGGGCGGTGAAGATGATCAACGCTACTCGCAAAAAAGCCGGCAACGATGACCAGCTCGATATTGCCTTTATCCCTCTGGATGATACTGCTACGTATCGAATGCTAAAAACAGCAGAAACCACGGCGGTATTCCAGCTTGAATCCCGTGGTATGAAAGACCTGATCAAACGGTTGCAGCCTGATGATATTGAAGACTTAACGGCACTGGTTGCCTTGTTTCGTCCTGGGCCATTGCAGTCGGGTATGGTTGATGACTTTATTAACCGTAAGCATGGTCGAGCCGAAGTCGCTTATCCCGATGCCAAATATCAGCATGACAAACTTAAACCGATTCTTGGGCCTACTTATGGCGTGATTGTTTATCAAGAACAAGTGATGCAAATCGCTCAAGAGCTAGCAGGTTATACGTTAGGTGGCGCCGATATGCTGCGCCGTGCGATGGGTAAGAAAAAGCCAGAAGAAATGGCCAAGCAACGTACAGTCTTTGAAGGTGGCGCCAAAGAGCAGGGTATTGACCCTAATCTAGCGATTAAAATCTTCGATCTAGTGGAGAAGTTTGCGGGTTACGGCTTTAATAAATCTCACTCGGCAGCCTATGCGGTAGTGTCTTATCAAACCGCATGGTTAAAAACCCATTATCCCGCACAGTTTATGGCGGCGACGATGTCGTCGGATATGGATAAAACTGAAAAAGTAGTGACGTTCGTGGAGGAATGTCGCTCGATGAAACTGAATTTATTGCCGCCCGATGTCAATCAAGGCGATTTTCAATTTACGGTGGATAGCGACAATAACATTATTTACGGTTTAGGCGCGATTAAAGGCTTAGGAGAAGGGCCGGTTGAAAATATTATAAAAGCGCGTCAAAACGGCCCATTTAAAAATTTATTTGATTTCTGTTCACGCATTGACTCACGTAAAGTGAATAAACGTGCATTAGACGCCTTAGTGCGTAGTGGCTCTTTCGATACCATTGGCCCTGATGGCGATAACCCCGAACGTGACTTAGATATGACTCGCGCTATCTTATTAGTCGCGTTACCGGAAGCTGTGAAAACCGCAGATCAGCAGCAAGAAAATCAGAATGCTGGGATGGTCGATTTATTTGGTGATAGTTTGTTGGGGCAGGGTAACGATGATAGTGACCCTTACATTGATTTTTATCGCACGCGCCGCTGGACAATGAAAGAGCGTTTAAACGGCGAAAACGAAACTATTGGCTTGTACCTTACCGGTCATCCCATTGATGAATATGAAGATGAAATTAAGCATTTAGTGTCAACGCGTATCAGTCGTTTAGTTGCCGATAAAAAATCGATTAAAATTGCGGGTTTAGTGATTGCCATGCGCGTCATGAAAACCAAACGTGGCGATACCATGGGCTTTATCACCCTCGATGATCGAACTGGACGTATGGAAGTCGCTGTTTTTGCGGATACTTATAACGAATATCGAGATAAGCTAGTAAAGGATGCTTTGCTTATTGTTGAGGGACAGGTGAGTCATGATGACTACAGTGGTGGTTTGAAAATGCGCGCTAGTAAAGTGACGCCGCTAGAGCAAGCGCGACAAGAACAGTTACGTTCCATCCAATTACATTGGCATAGCCGTGATTTAGATAGTAACTGTACACGAAAGCTTAGCAGCATTTTAGAGCATTACCGGATGAATGATACGCTTGTAGCCGCGCCAGAGGGAGATGCCACTCAAGCGCAAAACACAAAAGGTTGTGTCGTTGTCGTGAATTATCAGCGTGCCGATGCGAGTGCCCGCATACAGTTGGGTGAGGCATGGCGAGTTCAGCCTGTTGATGAGCTGGTGTTAAAGTTGCGCCATGAATATGGGAGTAAAAGTTTAACCTTGGGATACGACCGGTAAAGGTTTTTAAAAAGGAAAATGGATTGCTGAAAATATATTGTGTATTTTCGCTGATTAGATACTATTGAGGCTATGAAAAAAATTCTGTCATTACTGTTAATTGCTTTGTTGGTATCGCCTGTGTTTGCCGCATGGCTTCCGCATGAAGTGACCCACGCGCTCCATAGCAACAATGTCGAGCATTTTTTAGCTGGCGGAAGTCACCAACATTCTTTCCACGAACATAATCACGATGATAATAGTGATGTTCATCTAGAAGATCACCACGCTATACATATTGATGTAGTCAGTTATTTTAGTGATTACTTAAATGCCGATTTACAAAGAGTAAACTCTACTACTGTAGACATAACTTCATTCGATGTATACCCACTTGACTTCATTGCCTTTTCTGCCGGCATAGAGTGGCATCACGATTTAAATCTCCCCGCCAACAAGAGCCGCGTTCCTGTAGATTGGCGAATGTCTGCCTCAAGTAATACACCTCTATACTTATCTACGCAGCGTCTGCGGATTTAAACACCCACTCTCAAGGCGTATGCATCTACTTTCTGTAAGGTAGATGCTCATATTTTGTGCGTCACCCGTAATTTTCTAACCACCGTGATTTTATGAATGGAGAAAGCTTTTATGCTTCAATTTTTTCAACAATATT
>JBLHVX010000128.1:0-5401 GCA_047628835.1 Granulosicoccus sp. | reverse complement strand
CTCCGCAACGCTAAGTTACCATCAGGGTCAACACCGCCCGCTTTAGCACATACATAAATTTCACGGCCATACTTACTGTACACCTTCGCTTTCGCATCTGATGTTTTCGCCATGGATTCTTTACGGTTCTGATACGCTCTGCCCATTATTATTTTCCAATTCTGTAAAAAGTGAGTAATGTTAACGTTATCTTAGAGTACGTGAAACCATTATCTGATTAATTGGTCTATTTGTCGTGCAGGATAATACGCCATACCGCATAGTTAAAATATATCTGTACTATTAAAGCCTTTGATTATGTTTTTGAAAAGCAGAGCGGTATGATGCGCCTGATAACAAACGTTACAGACTATTTATTTGTATTGCCTCATAACGAACCACCCCAAGAACTATAAAGAGAGAGTTGAGCATGTCTTACGATTATGATTTATTTGTTATCGGTGCGGGATCCGGCGGAGTGCGCGCAAGCCGTATTGCTGCTGGCTTAGGCGCTAAAGTAGCCGTTGCTGAAGATCTTTATCTCGGTGGTACCTGCGTTAATGTGGGCTGCGTACCCAAAAAACTATTTGTTTACGGTTCTCACTTTGCCGAAGAATTTGAGGCTGCAGCGGGGTTTGGCTGGAGTGTAGGCAAGACCAGTTTCGATTGGGCGACATTGCGCGATAACAAAACCAAAGAAATCGAACGCCTTAACGGCATTTACGACCAAATGTTGAAAAACGCGGGGGTAGAAATTATTCATGGCCGCGGCACCATTGTTGATGCGCACACCGTTGCCGTAGGCGACAAGCAATATACCGCCGAACGTATATTGGTGGCCGTGGGTGGATGGCCAATGGTTCCAGATATTACAGGCAGCGAGCACATTATCAGCTCGAATGAAGTGTTCTATTTAGATCAGTTTCCTAAGCGAGTTATCGTTGTCGGTGGTGGTTATATTGCTGTCGAATTTGCCGGTATTTTCCAAGGCTTTGGCAGCGAAACCCACTTGCTCTATCGTGGAGAGATGTTTTTGCGGGGTTTTGATGATGATATCCGCGAGTTTACTGCTAGCGAAATGCGCAAAAAAGGCATTGATCTCCAGTTTAATACCAACGTGACCGGCATCGAAAAACAAGCCGATGGTAGTTTATTGGTCAGCTTGACCGATGGCTCAACGCTTGAAGTTGATGCGGTTATGTATGCAACTGGCCGTAAACCTAAGACGGAAAATTTAGGTTTAGAAAATACCGCTGTCGAATTAACCGCTAAGGGCAGTATTGTGGTGAATGATGACTTTCAAACCGCAGAGCCTTCTATCTACTCAGTAGGCGATGTGATTGATCGTATGCAGCTGACACCCGTTGCTTTAGCTGAAGGCATGGCCTTGGCGCGCAATCTTTATTCTGATAAAAAAGACCACAAAGTCGATTACGACTTTATCGCTACAGCGGTATTCTGCCAGCCGAATATAGGCACAGTAGGGTATACCGAAGCTCAAGCGAAAGAAAAGTATGGTTCGGTTGCAGTATATAAATCTGAATTTAAGCATATGAAACACACGCTGAGTGGCTTAGATGAGCGAACTTTTATGAAGTTGTTGGTTGATCAAGCGAGCGATAGAGTAGTGGGGTGTCATATGGTGGGTGCAGATGCGGGTGAAATTGTTCAAGGTATAGCGATTGCAATGAAAGCCGGGGCTACCAAAGCTGATTTCGATAGCACTATTGGTATTCATCCAACAGCGGCTGAAGAATTTGTGACTATGCGTGAGCCTGCGTACATTCTAAAATGTTAACTTTTTACATTAGCTTTACATTCTATACTATTGATTTAAAGCACTTTTACATTAATCATTAGTGCAGATAAGATAGAGGCGATAAAAAACGCTGAGCGACATACGTAAAGTAAAAGAGCGCCTAGATAGGCGTTTTTTTTATTGGCTTCAATTCCGAAGGGGCCCATTTTTCCGTCCGTGGGTATACCATACTTAATTATGCCGTTTGGCAGGCTTGTATAGAGCGTAGTATGACCCAAGAGGAAGCAGAAGCCGTGGTGGGGTGAAATTGTCCATAAGGCTGGCATCCGCATCAAATTTCTCTCGGATTATAAATTCAATGCAGTAAAGCCTGCCGTTATTTTTTATGTACTCGTAATCGTAATGACATTTGCTCGGCAACACTCAGCATTTTAATACTGTCGTCACAGTAATCTACGTCAATTCCTAACGGTGATATCCTTCAGTTCACTTTGCAGTATGTGTTCTATCGCTGCCGCGCTGACGGGACGGCATTTTAAAAAACCTTGGTATGAATCACAACCTAACTCGCGCAAAATATCCAACTGCTCTTGAGTTTCTACTCCTTCCGCAATTACCGATAAGTTCATACTATGCCCCATATTAATAATAGCGCTCACCAACTGGACATCATTTTTATCTAGCGGAATATTGCTAACAAAGCTACGGTCTATTTTTATACGATTCGCTGAAAAACGCTTTAAATACGTTAATGATGAATAGCCTGTGCCAAAATCATCAATCGAAAAACCAATGCCATGTTGCTTAAGCTGAGTTATAATGGCTTCAACTTTATCCATCTGCGAGATTAATGTAGTTTCAGTGATCTCAAGATCTAGGTGTTCAGCTGATAAATGCGTTGCCGCTAGTGTATCTAACACGATACTCGCCACATCACTTTTTTCGATCTGTATGGTTGATAAATTTACCGCGATTTTTTTGATGGGCAAGCCAGCATGCACCCAGCTGGCCATATCCTCACACGCTTGATGCAACACCCACTCCCCCATAGGGGCAATTAACCCAGATTCCTCGGCAACTGCCATAAAAAAATCGGGTGAAATTATTTCGCCATCAGGCTTATGCCAACGAATTAAAGCCTCTACCCCATAAATAGCACCCGAGGCCATGTCGATTAAGGGTTGATAATGCAGCACAAAATGCTTGGCCTTTACCGCTTCTCGCAACTGCGATTCTAATGACACCCGATGCTCTACCGCATCCGTCAGCTCTTCTGAATAAAAACGATAGGTATCGCGGCCTTTGGCTTTTGCTAAGTACATCGCAGTGTCTGCATTGCGCAATAAACGCATGGCATCTTGTGCATGAGATGGATAAAGGCTAATGCCAATACTCACCGTAACCGTTACTTCAAATTCCGAATCAATACGGTAAGGTTGCCGTAACTCATTAATAAGTTGTCGGGCAAGCTCAGCAAGTTCAGTGGGGTTTTTAAAGTCCCCCACTAAGATAGTAAACTCATCACCTCCCAAGCGAGCGACCATATCGCTTTCGCGCAAACGATTTGTTAAACGCTCACCAAATAATGTTAATAGTTTATCGCCTGTGGGATGCCCATAGGTGTCGTTAATTCGTTTAAACTGGTCCACATCTAGGAGTAATAACGCAAATTTTAATTGATGTCTCTCAGCACCCAGTATGGTTTCCTTTAACACTTTATCAAAATTTGTACGATTAGGTAGCTGGGTAACCGGATCAAAAAAAGCCAAATGCTCTAATTTACTTTCGGCATTTTTACGCTCGCTAATATCAGTAATAATCCAAGCTTCGCCATCCTCAAACAAAAACGCATTGAATTCAAGCCAATGTAGATGGCCTTTTTTATGACGATACTCATAGGTGCGTGTTTGAGGAAAACCCAGTGTCCGATCTTGTTGATACTGTAAGTAAATTTCTTCTCGTTGTTCACCAAATAAAATAGTAAACCATGCCTCTATCGTGGTGATTTCGCTTTGGGGATAACCCGTCACCGTTTCTGTAGAGGCATTCATAAATAACTGACTACCGTCCAAGTAAATTGCACCGACCGGCAGGTGATGTATCATCAATTGCAGTCGCTGCTCACTTTCTTTTAATGTTTGCTGTGCTAATCTTAGCTGAGTAACATCTTGGTTCGCACCGACTACACGCTCAGGGTTTCCTGCTGAGTCGCGCCGAACAATAGCAAAAGGCTTAAGGATATGAACCGATTTATCAGGCCATATCACTCGAAAATCTTTTTCAAAGGGGGTGCCCATTGCCAGAGTGTCCTGTAAATGTTGTTCAATTTCAACAAGATCTTCTGGATGAATAACTTGACGCCATTCGTCATAAACACCATCAAAGTCATCAGGATTGATGCCATAAAGCTTGTACATATTATCGTCCCAAATAAGACGATTGTCGCTGATACGCCAATCCCAAATACCGATACTGGCACTGGCAACCGCTAATTCAAAACGCTCACTCAGTTCACGCAGCTGCTGCGTTTGATGCAATTCCTTGGACATGGAAACGAAGGTAGTGACGATACCTGACGGCAACGTGTTTTCTGCATCATCAAATATCGGATGAGAATTTATTTTCAACCAGTTTACCGGTTGATTATCGGCCCCTATACCAAGAATAATATCTCTGACTTGTTGGCCGCTCGCTAATGCTAGCAAGGGAGGGAATTGATCTGCTGGCATTTCACTGCCGTCGATATACCACAGCTTTTGTGTCGGTAATAGGGATTTTTGTGCATAGATAGACTCTATCGATAATCCCAGCAATACAGCCGCGGCTTGGTTACAAGTCTCAATTTCGCCATTCGCGCTTTGGATGACCATGCCCTCAATTAACGAATCAATCACCTTGATATAGCGGTTTTCTCGTGCCTCAATAGCGCGCTGACGCTCTATCAAACCAGTAACGTTGTTGTGGCTAATGAGTACGCGAATATCATGGTTTTGATGTGGGTAAGGAGTAACGGTAGCAATATACCAACGCTTTTCGGAAGGGTTATGACAAGGGTACAAATGTTCAAACTTAGAGGCTTCGCCAGCTAATATTTTGGTGATACCTTGAAGGACTGCTTTGGCATCATCATCGCCATTGAGACATGCCTCTAAGTAATTATTAGCAATACCACATTTAGAATCGTCACCCTCATTTTGAGAGGCATATTCATTCCAGGCAGTGTTTGCTACCAGTATTGTACCCTGCTGATTGATAAGCACGGCATTTGAACTAATCGCATCAAGTAAGGCTTGCTCTCGGTGAAATCGATTTTTTATTTTAGAGGGTTTCAAGTGTCATGCCTCTTATATGATACTCCAACCGTAAAGGTAGTTGAGTTCCATTAAGAGTACAGCCAAATAGCGCTTTATAATATAAAAACACTCGTTTTTCCCTTTATTGCTGGCGAATTTCACATCTAAATGCGCCACTGGCAGCTTCAAAGAAGCATGACGTGCCAACTGATAAAATGAGATTCTGACAATTTCCAGCGGATGCTAGGAGCCTGTCGGACTTAGGGGATCGTAGCGAGGCAGAGAGAAATCGAGGGCATTTTTTCGATCATTTGAGGCGAATAGTGAGCCTATTCTACGAAAATGATCGGGAAAAGGCACCGATTTCTTG
>JBLHVX010000127.1:0-5475 GCA_047628835.1 Granulosicoccus sp. | reverse complement strand
CGTTATGTGAAGTAGCCGATATAGAAAAGTTGTCAGGCATTGCAAAAGCTAACGACTGTTTACTCGTCGTCGACAACTGTTTTTGCACGCCAGCATTACAGCGTCCCATCGAAATGGGCGCAGATATTGTTATCCACTCAGCGACAAAATACCTCGATGGTCAAGGTCGTTGCTTAGGGGGTGTAGTGGTAGGGCGACAAGAAGAAATGGATGAAGTGTTAGCAGTCATTCGCACCTGTGGAATGACGCTAAGCCCCTTTAATGCGTGGATATTTCTAAAAAGCTTAGAAACTTTGCGGATTCGTATGCAGGCACACTCTATTAACGCCTTGGAATTAGCGTGGTGGTTAAACGAGCAACCCGAAATCGAAAAAGTATTTTATGCGGGATTGCCAGCACACGAAGGCCATGTATTGGCGCGTAAACAACAAAGTGCTTTTGGCGGTGTATTATCATTCCGTGTTAAAGGCGGGCGAGATGAAGCGTGGCGCTTTATTAACGCAGTGAAAATTCTATCGCTAACCGCTAACTTGGGTGATACAAAAACCACCATTGTTCATCCGGCGACAACCACCCATGGTCGCTTATCCGATGAAGCAAAGCAACAATCTGGTATTACCGAAAATCTTATTCGGATTGCTGTTGGGCTAGAGGATATCAAAGACATTATTGCTGATTGTGAAAGAGGCATAGCTGCGCTTTAATTACGTGGTTTAGTGTTATAACACCACAACAAAAAAGCCTATTGAAAGAGCAGTGTTAAACTTATTTCCCTTTCTCGCCGTATTAAAACGTAAAGTTAACCTAAAGTATAATTTTTTATATTCACACTTGTGTAGACTGTGAAGTGTGGTGTGCCATGCGCACCGTCAAACACAGCGATATATTATCCTGAATGCTTTTAATAAGCATAACATGTCAATTCTTCTTAATATGGTTTCCCCTAATGACTATTAAAAACGTCTTTTTTACACTAGTCGGCATAGTGCTTGTTATCGGTGCGATAGTGTTGGTTAAGGTTTTACAGATTTCGACATTGATCGAAACCGGTAAAAACCAACAAATCCCAGCGACAACGATTTCGGCTCAAAAAGCGCAGACTTATGAATGGGAAACCACGCTGAAAGCGATCGGTTCATTAGAGGCCGCTAAAGGCTTAGAAGTCACTGCTGACTTGTCTGGGCGTATTACCAAAGTATTGTTTGATGCGGGCAGTGAAGTAGAAGCGGGCGATCTTCTTATCGAACAAGACGTTTCTACCGAAAAAGCACAGTTGCGGGCGGCACAGTCAGCATCAGCTTTAGCCAAAAATAATTTTTCTCGTGTGAGCCAGTTGTATAAAAGCAAAGTAGCTTCTAGATCTGAATTTGATAGTTCTAATAATGCTTATCAATCGGCCTTAGCTGAGGTCGATAATATCAAAGCCGCGATTGAGAAAAAAAGTATTCGTGCACCCTTTAAAGGTCGTTTAGGCATTCGCTTAATCAACTTGGGGCAAACTATTTCTGCAGGAGAGCCAGTGGTATCTCTACAAGCCACCGATCAAATGTTTGTTAATTTCTTTTTGCCTCAGCAAAATTTACCCTTGTTGTCCACAGGCTTAACGATTCGACTAACCAGCGATGCAGTGCCTGATACCGTTTTTACTGGAAAGATTAACGCGATTAACCCCGAGATAGATAGGCAAACCCGCAGTGTTGAAATTCAAGCTATTTTAGCTAACCCAAATAAAACGTTGTTGACGGGTATGTTTGGTAATATCGAAGTGGTTATGCCAGAAACCCCTACCGTATTACTCGTGCCGATTACCTCCGTGAAATATTCAACCTATGGTGATTCGGTGTTCGTCATTGAGGAAAAAGCTGATGACAACACTGAGGGCCAAACTGAGGAGAAGGAAAAAGAAGTGAAGGGTGCGGACACTCAACCAGTAGTAACGGCTGATAATCGCTCTATAAATGATCCTGCTAGTGTTGCAGCTAATACTCCTAGTGCAGCTACACCACCACAACTTGTTGCGCGTCAGCAATTTGTTCGTTTGGGTGAATCACGGGGCGATTACGTCGTAGTAACCAAAGGATTAAATAAAGGCGAAATGGTGGTGAACGGAGGTGTGTTTAAATTACGTAACGGCGCGCCTGTGATCATTAACAACGATATAGTGCCTGAATTTAGCCTCAACCCTGTCTTAGAAGATCAATAATAAACACCGACGTTTGTCATTAACGAGTAATTATTACCATGCGCTTTACTGATATCTTTGTTCGTCGTCCGGTACTGGCTATTGTAGTCAGTTTGGTCATTGTTATTGCTGGTTTACAAGCCATAAGCTCTTTATCTGTACGCCAATATCCACGTAGTGATAACGCTGCGGTGACGATTCAAACGGCTTACATTGGCGCAAGCGCAGAACTGGTTCGGGGGTTTGTTACTACTCCCATAGAGCGTGCTGTTGCAGGTGCAGAAGGGATTGATTATATAGAATCATCTAGCCAGCTAGGTGTATCAACCATTACTGTTCGTTTAGAGCTTAATTACGATCCGATTAAGGCGCTGTCGGAAATCAATACCAAAGTAAACCAAGTACGCAACGACTTGCCTACCGAAGCCGAAGTGCCGGTGATTAACGTCGAATCTGCCGATAGTAAATTTGCGTCGGCTTACCTTAGCTTTACTTCCGATATACTTGATAGTAACCAGATTACTGACTTCTTAGTGCGAGTGGTACAGCCACGCTTGTCGGCGTTGGACGGTGTACAGCGTGCCGATGTGCTGGGGGCACGTAATTTTGCCATGCGTATTTGGTTAAAACCAGAACGTTTAGCAGCACACAATGTATCGCCCACACAAGTTAGGCAGGCTCTCGCGGCGAATAACTTTTTATCCGCGTTAGGGCAAACCAAAGGCGGATTAGTTACCGTGAATCTGTCGGCTAATACCGATTTACAAACCGTTGACGAATTTGAAGAGCTCGTGCTGCGTACCTCAGAAGAAGGGGCGGTGATTCGTTTAAAAGACGTAGCCGATGTACACCTAGGTTCAGAGTCTTACACTTCAGAGGTACGCTTCTCAGGCCAGACCGCGACATTTATGGGTATATGGACGCTGCCTAATGCCAACTCCTTAGATGTCATGGCACTAGTGCGCGAAGAAATGGAAGCCATTCAAGAAACATTACCTTCTGGCATGGAAGCGCGTATTGCCTATGATGCGACAAAATATATCGACAAGTCTATTACCGAAGTACGTAATACGTTAATTGAGACATTATTAATTGTTATTTTAGTCATTTTCTTATTTTTAGGTTCGCTACGCACCGTATTAATTCCAGTGATTGCGATCCCTATTTCTCTTATCGGTGCTATTTTCTTAATGCAGGCGATGGGGTTTAGCTTAAATCTACTCACATTATTAGCCGTGGTGTTATCCGTTGGTTTGGTGGTGGATGATGCTATCGTTATCGTTGAAAACGTTCAGCGGCATATTAGCGAAGGGATGACCAAGATGGATGCCGCCTTAAAAGGTGCGCACGAATTAGTCGGCCCTGTTATTGCCACGACGGCGGTACTAGTCGCGGTGTATTTACCGGTAGGTTTGCAAGGTGGTTTAACGGGGTCTTTATTTAAAGAATTTACCTTTACTCTCGCGGGTGCGGTGATTATTTCGAGTATCGTCGCCTTAACACTTTCCCCTATGATGGCATCTGTTGTGCTAAAAGAGGGTGACGAGGAACACGGTTTTGCTCTAAAAGTACATCGTATTTTTGATCGCTTTAAAGCGCACTATGCCGGTTGGTTAGATGCGACCTTACGGGCAAGACCATTAGTGCTCGCGGTATGGTTGATTGCAAGTTTACTGTGTATCCCGTTATTTATGCAGTCGGCAAGCGAGCTCGCACCGACAGAAGATCAGGGTGTGATATTTGGTATTGTACAAGACGCGCCTAACGTAAATTTAGATCAAGCGATATTTTATGCCGATGAAGCCGAACGTATATTTTCTTCGCCTGAAGAAACAGACTTTGTTTTTCAGTTGATTTCCCCCGGTTCGACCTTTGGCGGCATGGTGCTTAAACCTTGGGATGAGCGTGAACGAAGCGTCTTTGATGTGTTATTAGACGTACAGCAAGACTTAACAACAATTCCTGGTATTGATATGTTCCCAGTAACACCGGCGGCATTGCCCGGTGGTGGTAATTTTCCGGTAGAGTTTGTGATTACCTCAACAGACGAAGCAGCGGATATCCTTAAAGTAGTAGAACAATTAAAATCAAAAGGCATGCAGGCGGGCTTGTTTCCGTTTCCCCCCATTATTGATACTAAAATTGATCGGCCGCAATCAGAACTCATTATCGATCGTGATAAAGTCGCCGATCTAGGACTTACCTTAAAGCAAGTCGGTACTGATGTAGGTGTTTTGTTAGGCGGTAATTTTGTTAACCGTTTCAATATTGAAGGACGTAGCTATCGCGTTATTCCACAAGTAAAACGTTCTGAACGGTTGAACCCTGGGCAGTTAGAAAACTTATATATTTCTGGCCCTAACGACAGCCTAATTAAATTAAGTACCGTTGCCACCATTAAAAATAATGTGGTGCCTCGTAGCTTGAATCGTTTTCAGCAACAAAATGCCGTTAAACTAAGCGGTGTGAGTCTTAAGCCTCTAGGTGAAACCTTGGCATTTTTAAAAGCCGAAGCCGAAAAAATAATGCCATCGACTTACGCCATTGACTACACTGGCGAGTCACGACAGTTAATACGCGAAGGCAATAAGTTTTTACCGGCGTTTGCCTTGGCTATCGTACTTATATTCTTAGTGCTGGCGGCGCAGTTTAATAGTTTTCGTGACCCCTTAGTGATTATTCTAGGGTCTGTGCCGTTGGCGATGTTTGGCTCATTAATTTTTATATTTTTACAAATGCCTAACCCGCAATTACCATTTTGGACCGACGGTTGGACAACCACCTTAAATATTTATTCCCAGGTTGGGTTGGTGACGCTGATTGGTTTAGTCGCTAAAAACGGTATTTTAGTCGTAGAATTTGCTAACAAAATGCAAGAAAAAGGTTTGCAAAAATTGGCAGCGGTTAAAGAAGCCGCTACCACACGCCTGCGACCTATATTAATGACTAGCGTCGCTACCGTAGCAGGACATTACCCGCTTATTTTAGTGGCAGGTGCCGGTGCAGAAGCGCGAAATTCTATTGGTATTGTTTTAGTGAGCGGTATGGCGATTGGTACTATTTTTACATTGTTTGTGATCCCATCGATTTATATGTTGATAGCCAAAGATTTAAAAGGCGAAAAATTAGAATTAGCAAAATATTAGTAAAGTGTTAGTGTTTTGAGTGGGTGAGAATGTAGATTTATAACATTAATGGCAATGTTGCTAATGTTTAAGATGTGCTTGTATGATCTCAATATTGCAGTTAAATTGTTGCGAGGGTGACTAAGGTGTGGAATCACTACTGTCCCG
>JBLHVX010000126.1:0-5482 GCA_047628835.1 Granulosicoccus sp. | reverse complement strand
TATCCTGCGGAGCAGATAGATAAAAGCATTTTTCGCTCAACTGAGGTGATACCACTAAATGTGTTCCTTGGACTAATTCTATGGGTAGATTATGGACGTCGGGAACCAATTTGTGCAAAACTTGGTTCACCCACGGGCCTGTTGCATTGACTATTGTCTTGCAGTGAACCACATGGTTTTTCTGCTGGTCGGAGTGCATTAATTCCAGTAGATAAGAATGGTTGTCTTCTCGTGTCGCAGTCATACACTCCATATGTTCATAGCAATCTACCCCCAGTTTTTGCGCGCGACTCATTACATGGCGTGTCAATTCCGCATCATCTGTTTGGGCATCCTGATAAGCAAAGATGGTCTTAAGTCCTTTTTGTTGTATACCAGATAATGTGTGCCATTGAGTTTTCGGTATGATTTTATACTGACTATAATCACCATTTCCTGATAATAAACGATATAAAAAAAGACCTAAATGGACTTTCCAGGATGGGTAGTGGGAATCATGATAAATGGGTAAGTAAAACCAACTAGGCTTCACTAAGTTGGGTAAAGAGGTTAGCATCCATTGCCTTTCCTTTAAACACTCATAGACCAATGTAAATTGGCCCGTTTGCAAGTAACGTAATCCTCCGTGGATTAGTTTGCTAGACTTTGACGAAGTTGCAGAAGCCCATGTATTCTTCTCGATAAGCAAGACTGAATAACCTGCTCGTTTAGCAATTAATGCTACGCCAGCACCTTGGATGCCTCCACCGATAACCGCTAAGTCATAACTAGCTTGAGGGTACACTCTCGTCATTATTCTTCTCTACTGACTATTTATTACTGTGCGTTCATCATTACTTTAGCGACATCTAGCATGCGCAAAGAAAAGGCCCATTCATTATCATACCAGCTCATTAATTTAAGTTGCGAGCCTAGTATCGAGGTATGATTAGCATCAAAAATACTGGATGCCGTGTGGCACTTAAAATCGACTGATACCAATGGTTGGTCGTTATAAGCTAAAATTCCTTTTAAGCCGCCAGCAGACAATTCGGTATTTGCTGCTAATTGAATGTGTTGGTGTAACTCATCTATGGTGATGTTTTTTTCAGGAATAATATATAAATCTACCAAAGAAACATTAATCGTAGGCACACGTATCGCCATACCATTTAACTTTCCATCTAGTTCAGGTAATACCAGCCCAACGGCTTTTGCTGCCCCTGTTTTAGTGGGAATCATGGATTGTGTCGCCGAACGAGAACGATAAAAATCGCCACCCACTTTATCTATTAGGTTTTGATCGTTGGTATAAGAATGGATGGTAGTCATCATGCCAGATTGAACGCCGACCGTTTCCGTTAACACTTTTAATAACGGGGCCAAACAATTAGTCGTGCAAGATGCATTAGAAACTACCGTATCTTCTGCACGTAATAATTGATGGTTTACTCCATAAACAATGGTTTTATCTGCATCGGCACAGGGCTGGCTGACTAATACTTTTTTAGCGCCCGCTTGCAGGTGATGGCTGGCCAGTTCGCGGCTGGCAAAATGGCCACTACATTCGAAACAAATATCAATATCTAATTTTTCCCAAGGGAGTTGCGTCGCGTCTTGGCATGAAGATAACTGTATCGATTTACCCTCGATCAGCATATTATCTTCTACTAGCTGCACATCATGTTTAAATACCCCCAGCGTAGAATCATATCGAGTTAAGTGGCATAGCAAGGCATTATCGGCAAGATCATTAATGGCGATAATTTCATATTCATCTTCTAAGCCCTGATCAAAAATAGCCCTAACAATACAATGCCCAATACGGCCATAGCCATTAATCGCGATACGCATAAATACCTCCTAGGAAAGCGGGTGATAAATTTATAATACGCAATAAGTATAGAGCAGAAACACTAATAATGGGTTGTCTATTAACGCGCGGGGGTATTAGCCTATCAACCGTTATGAGTATGTTGGCCGCTGCTATCAACATTATTGCTTCCATTCAATTTACTCCTATACTCAATCTATTACGATTGCCGCCACCTGTTATAGGACTTATAGATGTCTACCCCGATTGATAATTACTTGCATATACTGGCCAAAAAGGATGGTTCTGATCTTTTTTTGAGCACGGGAGCTCCACCCTGTGCGAAATTTCAGGGCATGTTGAAGCCACTATCAGAAACCCCCCTTAAACCTGGTGAAATAGAGGGGATTGCTAATGAGATTATGGATGAGGAGCAGCGAGAGGTGTTCGTCCATGAATTAGAAATGAATTTAGCTATTTCTATTTCAGGTGTGGGACGTTTCAGAATTAATATTTTTAAACAGCGTAATGAGGTATCTATTGTCGCTAGAAATATTAATACAGAAATCCCCAAATTTGATGATTTAGGTTTACCGCCCATCTTAAAAGAAGTAGTAATGAATAAGCGCGGTTTGGTGCTGTTTGTTGGCGGTACAGGTTCTGGTAAATCAACATCTCTAGCGGCATTAATTGATCACCGCAATGCCACCAGCAGCGGCCATATTATTACCATAGAAGATCCTGTTGAATTTGTGCATAAGCATAAGCGTAGTATTATTAATCAGCGTGAAGTAGGGGTGGATACACGAAGCTTTAAAAGCGCACTTAAAAACACCTTAAGGCAAGCGCCAGATGTCATATTGATTGGTGAGATAAGAGATAAAGAAACCATGCAGCATGCCTTGGAATTTGCTGAGACGGGTCATCTAGCGATTTCTACTTTACATGCGAATAATGCTAACCAGGCATTGGAGCGCATCATTAATTTATTTCCCGAAGAGAGAAGACCGCAGCTTTTATTAGGCTTGGCGCAGAATTTAAATGCGATTGTTTCCCAGCGTTTAATCCCTACGGTCGATGGTAAGCGCTGTGCGGCTATTGAAGTGTTGCTAGTGACGAAAATTGTAGAGGAGCTTATCCTTAAGTTTCGTTTGGATGAGATTAAATCCGTTATGGAAAAGTCTGAAAATGTAGGTATGCAAACTTTTGATGGTGCCCTATATCACCTTTATGCGAATAAAAAAATATCATTGAAAGACGCTTTTTTAAATGCAGATTCAGAAAATGATTTACGTCTTAGAATTAAGCTGGCAGAGGGTAATGTTAACGATGCAGATGCGGCAAATAATAAAGCTGAAAACGCAACAACTGGAGGCTCATCTTTTGGCGGCTTGAGTTTGGAAGTTGTCAAAGAGGAGGAGGGTAATGATGATGGCTTAAGTTCAAACCCAGGCCATCACTAGCTATATCGCGCCCAACAAAAATTCCATTAACGCTTTCTGTGCATGTAAGCGGTTTTCGGCTTCATCCCACACTACAGAACAAGGTGAATCCATGATGGTTTCGCTAATTTCCAGACCACGGTAAGCGGGTAGGCAATGCATAAATACCGCGTCTTTGTGGGCGTGGCTCATCAGTGCTTCGTTGACTTGAAACGCAGCAAACGCGTCTTCACGAATCTTCTTTTCTTCTTCTTGGCCCATAGAGGCCCATGTGTCGGTCACTACCCAGTCGGCATTGGTAACGGCGTCTTGTGCGTTATGAAATAGCGTTACGCGATCTGCATTGGCGGCCACTAATTCGGCGTTAGGTTCGTAACCTTTAGGACAAGCGATACGTAGTTTGAAATCGCATAATCTAGCGGCATTAATATAAGAGTGACACATATTATTGCCATCACCTACCCACACCACGGTTTTGCCTTTAGGATCGCCACGATGCTCGGTATAGGTTTGGATGTCTGCAAGTAGCTGGCAAGGATGATAATCGTCACTGAGGGCGTTGATTACCGGGACTTTTGAATATTCGGCAAACTTCTCGATAACATGATGACCATAGGTACGAATCATTACGATGTCGACCATACTTGAAATCACTCTAGCAGAGTCTTCTACGGGTTCCCCGCGACCCAGTTGAGTATCGTTAGAGGAAAGGAATAAACCGCTACCACCAAGCTGCGCGATACCTGCTTCAAAAGAAACGCGTGTACGGGTAGAAGATTTTTCAAAAATCATTCCTAACACTTTACCTTCTAAGGTTTTGTGTAAACGTTTTTCACTACGAATTTTTTTCAGTTCAATTGCGCGTGCAATGATTGTTTGTAGTTCATTTTTTGATAAGTCATTTAAGGTTAAAAAGTGACGTGTTTGCGTATTTTGCATATCCAATTCCATTCATAAAATGAAGTTATAAACGGCTGTGTTGTAAATTGAAGCCAGTTTATAGCAGCCAGTATGATCATTAATATAGCCGCTGATACGCGGACTATTAAAATTTTTTTGTAAGATTACCTGTTCAGTGAGCAAGTGTTTAGTGAATGAGTGCAGACAGTATGTCTATCGCTTGATCAATTTCTGATTCACTAATAATCAGTGGTGGTAATAAACGAATCACATTGCCAGCGGTTACGTTTATGAGTAAACCTTGTTCTGCGGCTTGTGCAACTAGCTCGGTACAGGAGTGATCCAATTCAATGCCAATCATCAGGCCTTTATTACGAATATCTTGCACGGTCTTTTTATCCGCCAAGGCTTTTTGTAAGCCGTGTATAAAATATTCACCGCGTTGATGTGCTTGTATACAGAGCTTATTGTCTTTTAGTGTGCGAAGTACTGCCTGTACCGCGGCACAGGCGACAGGATTGCCGCCATAAGTAGAACCATGATTACCCGGTTGTAAAATAGTGGCTGCGTGCCCTCGTGTTAGGCAGGCACCCACCGGCATCCCATTCCCCAAGCCTTTTGCAGTGGTCAGAATGTCGGGTAGAAAATCGTGCTGCTGAAATGCATAGTACTGGCCCGTTCTGCCATTACCGGTTTGAATTTCGTCAAGAATCAGCAGCCATTCCTGTTGATCACATATTTCTCGTAACTGAGGGAGATAATTTTCATCGGGAATACGAATGCCACCTTCGCCTTGTATGGGCTCAACCATAACAGCGACAATGTTTTTGTTGCCTTGTTGGTTCTTAATGGCATCTATATTGTTATAAGGTACTTCTAAAAATCCAGCCACTAAAGGCGCGAAGCCTTGCTTCACTTTATCGTTGCCGGTGGCGCTTAGGGTTGCCATGGTGCGACCATGAAAACTATTGGTGGTGGTAATAATAGTCGGTGTCGATATTTCTTTTGCATTACCGTATTTACGCGCAATTTTAATGGCAGCTTCGTTCGCTTCTGCGCCCGAATTTGAGAAAAATACATTATCCATGCCGCTCAGTTCACGCAGTAGTTCAGCCGCTTGTTGTTGGGGCGGTAAGTTGTATAAGTTAGACGTGTGTAATAACTGTTGGACTTGTTGGGTAATCGCGTCTGTAACAGCAGGATAACAATGACCTAGTCCGCATACAGCGATGCCGGCTAAGACATCAAGATACTCTTTGCCGTCTGCATCCCATACGCGACAGCCACTACCTTTTACTAGGGTTATTGCTCTATTGCCGTAGGTGTTCATTAATGCAGAAGTCATGGT
>JBLHVX010000125.1:0-5557 GCA_047628835.1 Granulosicoccus sp. | reverse complement strand
CGCTGCACCACCCCTTCCGCTCCAAGTGTTTTAACGGTTTCCAAACCTACCAGCGACTCAACTAGGGTCGAGCTTTTTTGTGCGCCGGAGGCAAAAGTTTGCTCAACTGCGTGTCGAATGGGCTTACGCATAATAAGGCCAAAGCCCAAAATCAACGGTAGCGCCACAAGAGGAACATAAACCAGAGGTCCGCCCACGTAATAAATAAGTAATAAGAAAATAATCACAAACGGCATATCGACAAAAGCCGATATGGTCGATGTAGTATAAAAATTACGCACTTGATCGAATTCACGAAACTGACTAGTAAACGCACCTACAGAAGCAGGTCGCTCACTGTAACGAGAACCCAATACACGCTCAAACAGAAAAGACGACAACAGAATATCGGATTTCTTGCCTGCCACCTCAATAAAGTACCCGCGTAATGTTTTGAGTATGGCTTCGAATAAGAAAACAATAAGCACCCCTATCGCCAACACCCATAAAGTCTCTACCGCATTATTAGGGACTACCCTGTCGTATACGTTCATCACAAACAGCGGGTTAGCAACAGCAAATAAGTTAATAAAAAGAGAAGCGAGTAATACATCACGATAAATGCGCCATGACGACTTCATGACAGACCAAAACCAATGTTTCTGATTCGTATCCACCTGACTCTCAGCAATAGACTGATCGAGATGGTAAGCAGCCCGAGTGTAAATAACATATCCAGAGTAGGCCAGAGACAACGCATCCAAGCTAACTGTTTTTTCAGTGCCTGTTTTAGACTCGACAATAGTAGCTTTACCTTGAGCCACATCATAACAAAGTAAAATAACGGCGCGGCTACGCTTTAACAACAAGGTTACAGGAAACACTATATCCGGAATATCGGTCAGCTTTTTTTCTTTAACCTTAGCATCAAGACCTGCTCGCTCAGCCGCGCGAACAAATAACTCCGGCGTTAGCTTTTCATCAACTAATGGTAGACCTGCAATTAAAGATGTTTCTGAACAAGGTGTGTTTTCTAACTTAGTGATTAACAACAAGCATGCCAGAAGTGGATCATGGAACTCTTTTGGGGCATCAGCAGAAGAGTTATCAGAGGATTTATTAGCTTCTTGATCAACAACCACTTCAGAGGAAGCAACCTTGAGCGACTCTAAAGTCGCCGAGGGCTCGGATGATTCAGGGGCGTTATTTTTCAATGACTTTACCTATTCATTAACGGAAATTTACATATAATACACGAGGAGCCTTGCAGAAAAATCGCTGGACACAAAACATATATTCTCCTATTTGATATAAATTATATCCAAATAGCTTCTCTCTTTAAGTCATTTTAGTCTATATTATGCGAACAACCAATACGACAGCTGATGGAGTCTAACGCTATGCCCTATTTCCAACGTGATACTAACGGCACGATTGTTTCTCTAAGGCCGGATCAAGACGATACACATACAGAATTCCTTGCTCCCACTCACCCAGAGATCATTAGTTTTTTAACAACCGAAAAACAACAGATTGATGACAGCAAAGCAAAAGAAACATTATCTGAGTCAGATCATGAATTTGCTCGCGCAACGGAAGATTTGATACATTTACTCATTCAGAAAAATATTATTTTGTTTACTGAATTACCAGCAGAAGTACAAGCGAAAATGGTCGGCCGAGAAAAGCTCCGCTCGAACCTGCAAGACAGCCCCTACAATTTTTTAGACAACAGCGGTTCAATTTAGATTGCATTTACTGCATCGAATAATTATTGCAGTAAATGCATATTCACTAAAAAAACAAAACGATAACAATACACCATAATAAAAGCGTTTTATCTATCAACCTAAGTGCGCGAATAATATCGTGATTGGTGACGATGGCGCACCCACCGAACACAGCTTTAGTCGTTAGCTTACCGTGATAAAAGGCATCTCCGCCCAGACTAACATTTAACGCACCCGCTCCTGCCGTCATGACCACCCCAGCATTAGGGCTATTAAGCAAACTCGCCTGTTTTTTCCAGCAAGCCATAGCCACAATAAACTTACCTAACACAGCATAACTTAACGCCACTAATCGACTGGGGATATAGTTCAGCACATCATCCATACGTGCTGAAAAACGGCCAAAATAAAGAAATTGATCGGTTTTATAGCCCCACATAGCATCTAGGGTATTACTTAAACGATAAATAATGACTGCAGGCAGCCCACCCACTACAAACCAAAAAAGAGGCGCGAAGACCGCGTCGCTACCATTTTCCAAGACAGATTCTATTGTGGCTTTGCGAATATCGGTCTCATCCATTTGGGCAGTGTCTCGACTCACAATCCAACTCACTTTTTGGCGCGCCAACCCAAGATCACCATCTATTAACGGTTTAACTATTGCCATGGCGTGTTGCCGTAAGCTGGTATAGCCCATCGTCAAATATAAAAAAAATGCTTCAAAAAAAACAACTATATAAGAGTCTAAGCCATCTGCTATTGATTCAATATGAGCAATATGCGCAACGACAACAATAATGATAAATGTCGGCAAAATAACTAATGCCAACCAACTCATGCCACCCAGTAAAAATTGAATACATCGCGAATTATTTTTTGAATTTATCCTAGACTCTATACCATTTGCCACAAAACCAAAACCCACCAAAGGATGAAAGCGTTTAGGCTCAGCAAAAATTATATCTAGCAGTACAGCAAGCAGCACACCAATAGCAGTCATTTTCTTGCTATACCACTAAAAGATAAAAAACAAATAAAACACTGACTTCACTTAATTCAATCAGTGCACCCACGGCATCACCCACGAAGCCCTCTAAGCGCTTAATCCAAAAAGACCGCCAAACAATACATAAGGCAAGTTGGCAAACTAGCAGTATTAAAGCGATAAAAAATGGTAATATCAATAACACTGCTAACGATGTTAATACAATAACTCCAAAAGCAGCCGATTTAGGAACATGAGTCGCTAACGTTAATCCAACACCATTCACCGATGCGTGCGGAGTATAAGGTGTCACAGAGATAAACAACAATGCGCAAGCCCGAGATAAAACAATCGCTAACAGTAGGCCTACTGTTAGCTGCACACCTAGGCTTGCCACAATACTGACTTTTAGTAATAGCAGTAACACAAGAGCAATAGCACCCATCGCACCAACAGATGGATCTTTAAGTACGCAAAATATTTTTTGCTGTTTAAAAGATGTAAATTCTGTATTGCTCGGCTCATCAACAACCGCATGCCCAGCATACAAAGCATCAACACAATCAGCCAGCCCGTCGAGATGTAACGCACCCGTTAATGCCACCCAAACAATAACAACAATAACAGCTACCACGAATGGTGAGACTGAGGACGAAAACAGCACGACAAGAAACGATAACAGACCCGCAAGCAATAAGCCCACCATGGGATACCATAGTGCCGAGCGACCTAATAATGTATCCGCCCATGTTTCTGGTAGCCAGCGGGTAACGGGAAAACGCGTTAATAGCGAAAGCGCCATTAAAAAAGGAACCGTAAACTCTCGAAAAGATTCTCGAGAAAAGCCAAAGGAATGATCAGACATTTTCTACGCCTGGCACACTATTGATGTTGTGTGCGATTAAACGATAAAAGTATTGAGATGACAGAGAATCATAGCTTATTTGGATACGCGATAAACACGCGTAAGGCACATCAAAACGCCCCATATTAGCTAATGACATGGATAAACAATGAGCCAATAATACGCGTATTACGCCACCATGAGTAACCAGTATTATATGTTCATTAGACGCTTGATTCACGTGCTGTAATAATGTGGCAATCACGCGATCAGAAAACGTGTCCGCAGGCTCTCCATTAGGGGGGGGAGAACTGACAGGGTCAGCAAACCATTTTTCTACTGCAACTTGCTGAGTTTCCCACACGTAATCGACACTTTGCCCTTCCCAATCACCAAAATGAATTTCTTGATACCCATCATGTGACACTAAAGGTTTATCACATCGCTTTGCCAATTTTTCAGCAACAATAAGACAACGCTGTAAAGGTGAGGTTATAATCCGTGACCACGGGGCATCCGTTTTTTCTAATAACTGCTCTACACTCAGCATCATTTGCTGATGCCCAACATCCGATAAAGGTACGTCTGTGGTGCCGCGATAACAGCGACCATCCTCGCACTCACCGTGGCGTAATAAATCAATGGTCGTTGTAGAGTATGTACTATCCACCACTCACACCTGCTTGCTCAAAAGTGGCCATCTTATTATGTAGTAATAATGCGGATTGCAATATTGGCACCGCAACTGCTGCGCCACTGCCTTCTCCTAAGCGTAAACCCAAATCCAGCATGGGCTCTGCTGACAATGCCTTGAGAGCTAAGCGATGTGCAGGCTCTGCTGAGCAATGAGAAAAAAGCATCCAATCCCTGACAGAAGGATTTAACTTAACTGCAATCAATGCTGCAGCCGTACAAATAAAGCCATCAACGAGTACTGGAATACCTAATTGAGCACAACGAATATAACTTCCTACCAACGCCGCTATTTCTAAACCACCCAAACAGCGTAAGACCTCGTAGGGGTCATGCAGAATAGCCTCATGCAATGATAACCCAGTGTCAATAACCGACTGCTTGCGCAGCAAACCCTTATCATCAACACCCGTACCAGGGCCGACCACATCAATAGAAGGCAACTCTAGTAACGCAGCATATAGTGCAGAGGCCGATGAGGTGTTACCTATTCCCATTTCACCGCCAATAAATAATTGCAAGGGCTGGTCATTTGAATACTGATTATTCGCTTCGTCTGCAACACTGCACCCCGCAGATAGAGCACCCAACAGCTGCGACGCGGTCATCGCCGCCTGTAAAGAAAAATCAGCGGTACCGAAAGCAATGCATTTATTTACCAGCTGAGGGTGAGCAGTATATTGATCTGGCAACGACGTGACTGTGCCTGTATTACAGACTACGAACGCTGCATTCAAGTGACGACTTAACACACTAATGGCCGCGCCCCCATCAAGGAAGTTAGCTATCATTTGTGTGGTAACAGCTTGTGGAAATGCCGATATATTCTGTTGGCACACACCATGATCACCGGCAAAAACGGCAATATAAATATACTCTAAACGGGGATAGATATTTGCCTGCCAACCCGCGAACATTTCTGCAAAAACCTCTAATCGCCCCAATGAACCCTGGGGTTTCGTTAATTGCTGCTGATGAGCTCGCGCACTAGCACAGAAAGACAAATCAATAAATTGTGCAGGTTCGAATAACCAGTTCATGTAATGACTCTAAAAATAGTTCTAAAAAAGACCCAAAATAAACACTCTAAAAATGACGATTCGGTTTGAGGGCTAACGGTAAACCAGCAACCACCAGACTTACTTGATCGCAATGTTCTGCTAAGGTTTGATGCAGCCAACCCGCTTCATCAACGAACTGACGAGACAGCTCACCCATTGGCACAATCCCCGAACCCACTTCATTGCTCACAAAAAACAAACTAGCCGATGAATGTTTGACGGCTTCAATAAAGGCTAACTTTTTATCTTCCCAACGATTTTG
>JBLHVX010000124.1:0-5580 GCA_047628835.1 Granulosicoccus sp. | reverse complement strand
ACCTTAACGAGTCGGTCATGATTTGCCCCGTACGCACCATCTGCGCGATCGTCGCCTTCGCTGATAAAGTTGACGTATACGCCGCCGGTGGCAAACGGTTCGGTATCTTTATAGAATTTACGAGCCCATGCGATGCACTTGTCGTCCTCAGCTGGGTCTTCCCAGCGCGTGTGAACGTTCATAACAAATTCAACGTCACGGTGCGGGTACGCGGTAGCGTCGGACGCAACGCGTTTGGTCGCGCCGCCCATTTGGGCGATAAAGATTTCCGATTGAGGACTCGGAAGATTTGCGGCATTTTCGACCAGCGTATCTAATAAACCGTCGCTCAGTTCTGTGAAATTGTGAGACTTCCAGTAGTTCCGCGCTCCGGGCGTTAATAGAGGGTCAAATGCTTGCTGAAACCCGGCATATGGGTGTGGTGCGATCGCATCTCCGATAGGAGATCCCAAACTACGGAGCGGTGCCATGGCTTTTTTGCCTGCATCCAGCGGTCCGTTGTAAAGCGACGCCAGAATCAGGACTTTCTTGCCGTGGTGTTCCGGCGGGACGAAAGGAAATGGTGGAGCTCCGCGCAACACTGCCCAAACTGTTAATTCATCCGGGCAAGTCTTACAGAAGTCTCGATATCCACGAAGAACATTGTGCGTCTCTTCGTGCGCGAACACGAGTGGGCCTGACATCACTTCGGGACCAACGGGATGCAGATTGAATTCGAAAGAAGTGACAATTCCAAAATTTCCGCCACCACCGCGGGTTGCCCAAAATAGATCGGGATGTTCGTTTTCGCTGCAGTGAACGCGCTCACCATTCGCGGTGACAACTTCCGCGCCGACTAGATTGTCGATTGTGAGGCCTAGTGACCGACTGAGCCATCCGAACCCGCCGCCAAGTGTAAGGCCACCAATTCCGGTAGTGGAGTTGATGCCAGTTGGCACCGCAAGACCGTAGGCCTGGGCTTCGTGGTCGACATCACCGAGGGTAGCGCCCGGCCCGGCAACGGCCGTTTTGTTTGTTGGATCAACCCTTACGGATCGCATCATGCTGAGATCAATCAACATCACGCCATCTTGAACCGACTTACCGGCGATGTTGTGACCGGCACCTCTGACGGATACCAATACTCCCTGGTCTCGAGCCCATCGAACGGATGCGGCGACATCTGCTGTACCAGTACAGCGCGCAATCAGCCCCGGCTTATTATCGATCATGGCATTCCAGATCGCTCGGACATCGTCATAATTTGAATCGGTCCCCGTGAGTACGTCGCCGCGAATGCCGGCGCGGAAACCATTGATATCATCGTCGCTAAACGTTTTCGTATCGCCTACAAGTGTTCGTATGATGATCTGGGTCATTTGTCATTCCTCCACATGTATATTAATGAGTAAGTGTTCTAGTCCTCCGATACTTCTAATCTTAATTCTAGAAGTAAGTACAGATTGTTACAGCAATAAATGTAGGGGTTTGGGGCTTGTTCATTAGCTAAAACAATATTGAGCCTAATTTATTTCCCACCTGTTTCTATTGCCCCAGAATTAGCCGCCTCCATAATGCCCGGCACACCACCAGTTAAATTCGTGTACTACCAAAAATTACAATGGTGTGCTTAATATGATGCTCTGAAGAGCAGGTTCAGACTTACTCAACTCCATCATTAATCTAAAAGGTCGCCTCTCATCGCGAAGTACGAACTCTAAATCATCATAAGCCAAACGATAAGGTAAGCTCATTTTTCGAAAGGGTTTTTTGCATGCTCTATATCTGCAGCAGCATTATTAAAAACACAAAAAATGCATTAACTTTTTTAAACATAGAGGCTCTCAGCATTAACCAATACATTAGCGACTTGCATTCGGAATTAATAGGATTTCAACACGTCGATTTAATTGTTTATTATCGGCTGTCGTATTCTCAGCAACCGGTTTAAACTTTGAACGTCCTGTGGCTTGCATGCGTTCAGAAGCAATACCTTGAGCCTCTAAAAATTGTACAACACTAGTCGCACGTAAAGCAGACAGCTCCCAGTTTGTTGGTATAGTTTTAATAAGCATTGAGCCTATGGCGACATTATCCGTATGCCCTTCTACACGAATACCCTCATTAGAATTTTTTAAACTGGCCGCTACACGTGCGAGAATATCTTTTCCCTCTTTCATAATGACCGTGCTACCTGAGCGAAACAATACTTTATCCAATAGCGTTACACTAAGACTTTCTTCGAGTTTTTGTATTTCTACATTCTTTAATTTAATATCATTTGCAAGCTGTGTTGATAAGCTTCTTTCGCGTGCCAGTAATTCATTTTGTTTGTCGATCTGAGATTGTTTGTCATCTATCTGAGCTTGTTTTTCATTAATCTGAGCGTCTTTTTCTTCAATAACCGACGTGCTAGTACATGCACTCAGCATCGACATAGCGACAATGCTGCACACAAGAAATATTAATCGTGTACGGTATACGAACAAATGTTGAAAGTTCATGATGATTCGCCTCTGTTTAAGACATCTAAAAATGTTTATATTGATTTTCGGATACGCTTATATCCATCTTTTACTCCTTCTACTTTTATCTTCACTAATGTATGAGTATATGTCAGTGTGTTGCAATAAATTTTTTTAATATTGACTTAGATCAATTGATGAATGATTAATGATTATTTTAAGACGCCTAACGTTAAGTAGCGTTTACGCATCGCTATACTTTAAAAAATTATCTTCTTTCGCCCAATAGCATCTTCAACGTTAAGAACATGTTGTGTTATATCAATTACAAAGTCTGGATTTAAGCTAATAGAATCAATACCAAGCTTAACCAAATACTCTGCCATCTCAGGATAATCTGATGGTGCCTGCCCACACAGACCGGAGTGTTTTTGATTACGTTTTTCACCATCTACCGCAGTCTAATCATTTTTTTAACTCGGCATCGCGTTCATAAAAATCAAAAGCAACTATTTCAGAATCGCGATCAACACCGAGAGTTAGCTGGGTTAGGTCGTTGGATCCTATGGAGAAACCATCGAACAGTTCAGCAAAATCATCAATTAGAATCACGTTGTTAGGTATTTCACACATCACATAAATTTTTAAACCATTTTGACCACGTGCCAAGCCATTGGCTGCCATCGCTTGCAACACGCGCTCGCCCTCTTCTACTCGTCGACAAAATGGAATCATGACAATCACATTAGTTAACCCCATATCGTTGCGGACACGTTTTTGTGCGGAGCACTCCAAGGCAAAACCCTCAGCATAATTTGGATGCGTATAGCGTGATGCGCCGCTAAAGCCAAGCATAGGATTGGCTTCATCTGGCTCAAAATAATTACCACCTAAGAGCGAAGCATATTCGTTAGATTTAAAATTCGACATACGCACCACAACCGGTTTTGGCCAGAAGGCGGCCGCGATGGTGCCGATGCCTTCAGACAGATTTTTTACAAAAAAATCCGAGGCTAGGTGCACGTCTTGAATTTTAATTCTTCACTATCCGACTTACCATAGAATAACCTACACCAAAAATTACCGATCTCTTTCATCGTATAACCACCACTTGTGTAAGCTTTGGTAATGGCTTCATTTCGATTGACAAAATATCAATAGGATCAGAGTCTTTGATACCTCAAACAATGCAGCTATTGCATGCAATCAAATTTATCAACTATGGCAGTTCATTATTATTGATTCCAAAATGATTAATCTTGGCTTATAGCTTAAAGTATTTTTTTTGGGTAATATTCTAAGTATATCGAATTACTGCTAGCCTAGATAAGTACTTTAGTTGGATTTAGTAAAAGATGGATAATTAAAGATCACATTATAATAAGTTAAGTACTTATTAGTTTTATACAAAAAATCAATAGGGTCAGAGTCTTTGATACCTCAAACTATGCAGCTGTTAGATGCAATCAAATTTATCACTATGGCAGTCCATTATTATTGATTCATTCCACTAAATCTCTAAAAATAAAAGACTCTGACCTTATTGATTCCGAAAATAATTAATCTTGGTTTATAATTTAAAGTCTTTTTTTGGCAATATTCTAAATATATCGAATTACTGCTAGCCTAGATAAGTACTTTAGTTGGATTCAGTAAAAGATAGATAATTAAAGATCACATTATAATAAGTTAAGTACTTATTAGTTTTATAGAAAATCATGTCTTTGATATATATGGAATTAATATTTTTAAGGGGGGGCAACTTTAGTTGGATGTTCGTAAGGGTATGACAAGCTGGATTAGAAGACTATTGTCTCCCACAAATCAATAGGGTCAGAGTCTTTGATTTCAGCTATTCTCTAGTGTAACCAGCACCTCTTCCCAAAACTTTTCCGACTTCCTATCACCACCACGCTTTCGTGGCGACGCTGCTCGGCCAGTCGCTTCTTCTACTTGTTGCTTAAACCGAACATCACCCAGCACCCATGCTTTATTAGTAGCGCTTCTGATTTCATCAAGAGTATGCTGTGGCATATGTCCATCAAATAAAGCTCTGTAACGCGCCTGTCGTTGTGATGGTGTTTTTCCAAGTTTTACATATAAATTATGCGGTGTTATCAATTTAATTGCTTTTCCAACGGCATTGGACTGATAACTCGACCAAGTGTGTTCGGATGAATGTTCACCATCGTCGCTCTGACCGGATTTAATTCAATATAACGACTGACTGTCAGTAAATAACGTTCACTATCAACTAAGGTTGACTTATAGCGACCTTCCCAAAGCGTGCCCGTTCTCTGATAAACCTACGTAACTTCGACCAACAGATTGCATCATACGGCTAATGCTCGACTCCTCACTCGGGGTTGCCAGCAAATGAACGTGATTGGTCATTAATATAAAGGCGTGGATAGCAACGTTGTACTTTTCTGAGGCTTTCTGGAGTTTTTCTAAATAAAAGGCATAATCTTCATCAGCAAAGAAGCAAGCTTGACCGTTGTTACCTCTTTGAATGATATGTTGTGGGCAACCTTCTATATAAAGGCGCGGTAATCGTGCCATACCTTTACCTCTCGTGTAGTTTTAAGTATGGCAGAATAACAGTTAAAGAACAAAAATCAAAGACTCTGACCCCATTGATTTTTCACTTATGGCATGTACTATTTGCGCTTTAAATCTACTATTTTGCAATGACAGATTTTATCGGTTTACGACCCTGTTATTTTTTTGATTTGGGTTTGGAGCCTCTACTTGCGTTTTACAATTGAAGTAAGCCGGCGGTCAGTCAGGTAAAAAGCAATACTTAACCCTATATATTTTGTAAAATATCTAGATCATCCAAGCCTCTATGATACTGTAGTCACACCTTCAACATACCCCAATATTCTTAGCATTATGAGTCAGGCATTTATACTACGAGATTACCAAAATCAAGCTGTCGAGGCGGCTGTAGAGCACTTTCGTCATGGCGATGACCCTGCGGTGATCGTATTACCTACCGGTGCAGGTAAAAGCCTAGTCATTGCTGAGTTAAGTCGACTGGCAAAGGGTCGCGTCATTTGCCTTGCTCATGTCAAAGAGTTGGTTGAGCAAAATCACGCAAAATTTCTTGCTACGGGTTCAACAGCGGGTATTT
>JBLHVX010000123.1:0-5647 GCA_047628835.1 Granulosicoccus sp. | reverse complement strand
GTAATGCTATTAAGGAAAGCTAATGTCTTCTCAGCGACGAAAAATTATTCATTGTGATGCAGATTGTTTTTTTGCTGCGATAGAAATGCGTGATGATCCTTCTTTACGAGGCATCCCAATGGCCGTAGGGGGCGATCCTTCGCGCCGAGGCGTGATATCTACCTGCAATTACGAAGCGAGAGCTTTCGGTGTGCATTCTGCGATGGCTTCTGCCTATGCCAAAAAACGTTGTCCGCAACTGATTATCCTTCCGCATAATATGGCTAAATATCAATTAGCGTCACAACAATTAAAAGCTATCTTTTATGACTATACCGAATTAGTTGAACCCTTATCGTTAGACGAGGCATTCCTGGATGTTTCTTTTACTAGCTTTCATAACGGGAGTGCAACACTGATAGCAAAGGAAATTCGCAGCCGTGTAGAGCGTGAAATAGGCATTACAGTCTCTGCTGGGATATCTGCGAATAAATTTTTAGCAAAAGTAGCGAGCGATTGGGATAAGCCGGATGGCTTAACGGTGATAGAGCCATCACGCATTAAGTTTTTTATGCAGAAACTACCCGTTAAATGTATTCCTGGTGTAGGTAAAAAAACGCAAGCGACATTACGCAACCTCGATATGCATCAGTGTGCGGATATTCTGCCTATAGATAAAGTTGAGTTAATTAGGCAGTTTGGTAAGTTTGGTAATCGTTTATATTCCTTTTCTCGTGGTGAGGATGATAGGCCAGTGTGCCCCAGTAGAGAAAGAAAATCAGTCAGTGTTGAGCATACGGTAGATCAGGATATATTGCCCGAGGATAGCCAGCCAATACTAGCGATTGTGTACCAGAAATTACTCGATAGAATTGACGCTCTGTCGACCAATAAAGTGTTTGTTAAGGTCTTTGTGAAAATAAAGTTTAGCGATTTTTCAGCAACAACGGTAGAAGTGACTACAAAAAAATTAACCTTTTGCCTGTGCGAAAAACTTTTTTATCAAGGCTGGCAACGGCAGCAAAAACCCGTTCGTTTGTTGGGTGTAGGGGTGAGGTTACTGCCTACTATAGGCGTAGACGACGATACTTCGCGTCAGCTATGTTTGTTCGATAAACTGTCACCGCAGGCTAACAGTAAAAAAATGCCACACTCACAATCAATGTGATGCGGCAAATGGGTATGCTAGAAATAGTGAGTCACTATAGTATATGATGACTATTTAACGGTCACATTCATCAATACTGAATTGACCGACAGCATGATTGAGTTTATCGATAGAAGAAGACATTTCTTTTGTCTCCTTAATGGCGTTATTAGCTCCTGCGTAATTTTTACTCGATATTTCGGTGATCTCTTCGACATTTCCCTTAACCGTTTCGCTCACGGCACTCTGTTCTTCTGCGCTAGTGGCGATGCGGAGGTTCATCGCATTAATATCACTAATTTGAACTTGAATAGATTGCAGAGACGCTTGCGCTTTCTCGGCTTCTAACACACAGGTGCTCACCGCATCTTGCCCGTTATTCATCACGGTGACTGCGGTATTCGCATTTTGCTGTAGTTTTTCAATAATGCTATTAATTTCTAGTGTAGATTCTTGCGTGCGACTGGCTAATGCGCGAACTTCGTCGGCCACAACCGCAAAGCCTCGGCCTTGTTCTCCTGCACGTGCGGCCTCGATAGCGGCATTCAGGGCCAGTAAATTGGTTTGCTCGGCGATACCGTTAATCACGCCAACAACCGACCCAATGGTTTCGCTGGTATGTTCTAGTTCACGAATAATGGTAACTGCTTCCTCTACATTAGTCGCGACAGTTTGGATAGATTTTGAGGTTAAATTCATCACTTCTGTGCCTTCGTTGGTCGCGGTCATCGCTTGTGATGCGGCTTGTTCTGCAAGGGTGGCGCTTTCTGCGGATTCGCTAGCGGCCAAGCTCATTTCGGTGATAGATTGATTCACCTGTTGTGAGGTGATTTGTTGCTGTTCTGCGCCTTGGGCATTATCCGATGCGATAGACTCCATGGTTTTGGCAATATTCTTAAGGTTTTTGGCTTCCACATTAATACTCGAGACAAGACCTTGTATCTTTTCAATAAAGTCATTAATTAACCCCGATAAAACCCCGGTTTCATCATCCTTGTTATTGGTGAGTCGAGTACATAAATTACCATCGCCAGTCGATAAACTTCTGACTAATTCGATCATATGGTTTAGTGGTTGCATTAAGATGCGGGCAAACACATAAACGCTCACCATGCTTAAGGCGATCGCGATGAATGCGGTAATCAATGCGGTGATGTTAATCTGTTGTAGAAGTTTCTGGGTGGGAATAAGCGCTTCCGCTAAATCCATCTCGCTTAATATAACCCATTCTTGGTCTAATACTTTAATCGGGGCGTAGGCGGATAGCACTTCTTCCCCAGTGTATTTGATGTAATGCATCTCTCCGCTATTACCGCTTGCGGCTTTATCAATGGCAGGACTGCTAATGTTGAATAGTCCAATATTAGTTTCTGTTTTCTCGATGCGTTCAATGGTGGCGGAATTGGCCAATTTTTTGTTACGTAACAGGGTGGTAAAACCCTTTAAGTCTTCTATCACTCTCCGCAGTTGACTACGTGTATTGCCGTCTTTACCCACTAATAGGGTTTCGCCAGATAAGCCTAGTCCAGACTTCTCCCATTTTTCGTGGTGAGTCAAAATATCATTGATTTTATTAATCGGCATTTGAATAATTAATACGCCAATTTTATTAACGCCATCATAAATAGGCGACGACATAAAAGCTGCGGGCGCGTTATATGAGGGTTGATAGGTGTCAAAGTCAGTTAAATAGGTATATTCTGGATTGTTGGCACTCGCGGCTTTTTTAAACGCTTCACCAATACCACTGTTCGTATAAGGCCCATTAATTAATGAGGTCGCGAAATCTAATTCTTTGTATACCGAATAAATAATATTGCCGGTATCAATGTCGGCAATAAAGACATCATAAAACCCGTAGTGGTATAAAAACTCTCGGGTATGTGGGTGAAATTCATTATGGGTGCGGCTATAGGCGGTATTATCACTCGTTACACCATCTAATAATTCTTTATTGCCCAAAGGATGCGTGTTGTTAGCAATGTATTGGTACTGCATAGTGACCGTATTGTCATTGAGTTGGTTTAATAGTGCACCGGTATTAATGTCCTCTTTATTGAGGCGTTGGAATTCTTTGCCGTATTGCGTGTTGTAATATTTTTTTAGCTCAGTTTTTTGTTGCGCACTATTCGGCAAACCGGCAGCTTCGCTAGCATATTGAGTAAAGCTGGTACGTAAGGCTTTGGTTGCCTCGACAATACGTGGATCGGAAGAGGTGATTTGTGCAACCCCTTTAATATTCACAAAGTAGTCTTGAATACCCTGAGCCGTGAGTTCTCTGACGGCAACCAATTCTTTTAAGGTAATTTTTTCTAAGGCTACTGTCGATTGATTACCCGCAGTATAACTGATCGACAGCGACGTAAATGCCAACGCCACAGTAATTAACGAACAAGTTCCTATGAGCAATTTGGTTTGTATTTTCATAATAAAGCAGTCTCTCTTATGCGAACTAGCGTCAATAAATACTTAGCTGTGATAAATATTGTAGTAAATAAATAGATATGAATCGGTATATGCCTTACTAGGTTTAGTTGAAAATGGAGAGTTTTTCCACAAAATAACACGTGAAAGTGCGAGAACGTTTCACGATATAATGACTTGATATAAAAAGTGAGCTCATAATAATGTAAGAGAATAAGAGAATAAGAGAATAAGAGAATAAGAGAATAAGAGAATAAGAGAATAAGAGAATAAGAGCAATGAGTGCTCAAACGGGTCAGGTCTTAAATGTTTTGTATCGCTCAGGAAATGTACACGATTCTAATCGTGTACAAGATTTTATCGTAAGCAGTATAGAACCAGTACGTTTAGCGCTACCGGAAGTTTAAGAAATTAGGCACTCTGCGAAAGGAAATAATACAACGATCTGGCCGAATTATCCGGCCGCAAGGTAAATTAGTCTTATCTATGGCAGTAAATGAAGCTGTAAAAGGTGAGATGTTGCATTATTTAGAAAAAATCCGTAGAACGTCCTAGCCAGAGCTCGTCTTTTATATGCAACGTTAGGGTCAATATAAAAAGGTAAACCTGAATCTATGAGGATAATTAGATGAGGAGCTTAGGAACAATTGTTTTAGTCGTGCTGGTGCTAATTTTTCTCGGTATATTTCTAAACTGGCCGCATAGCCGTAGTTGGGGCTATGGCCCAAGTGGTGGCGTGGGGTTGCTGCTTCTGGTTATTTTCGTTTTATTGTTGATTGAACGTTTGTAAAAGTAACAGCGCGTTAAAAATCATTTATGACTAGGGCCACATAAAGCTGTTAATCATTGCCCTCTGGTATTATTTATAGCGTCTTAGATCCGTAGTGGTAATGCTATTCTTTTTTGCTTTCGTCACCGATCAAACGCAGCATTTCTTTTTTAACAACGCCATAACATTCACATACCCGAGTTTCTAATAATTGCCTACTCAAGACAGTAATATGGCCGCGCCGATAATTTATACAGCCTAGATTTTGTAAGCTCCCAGCCGCTTGAGTGACGCTTTCGCGACGTACACCAAGCATAGTTGCCACTAACTCTTGAGTCATGATTAATTCGTGGTTTGGCATTCGATCGATCGTTAATAATAACCAACGGCACAACTGTTGCTCTACGGAATGGTGGCGATTGCAGGTTGCGGTTTGAGACATCTGTGTCATTAACGCTTGAGTATAGCGCAGCAATAAACGTTGCAATAATGGTGTGCGATTAAATTCTTCTTTCAAAACTAAACGCTCGAGTCGATAAGCATGACCAGCTGTTTGTACTACGGCAGAGCTAGGCGTGGTGTTGCCGCCCAGAAATAACGAAACACCCACCATGCCTTCATTGCCTACACCGGCTGTTTCTGCGGATGCCCCTGATGCAGTAACGTAATGCAATGAAATAATCGACGATGTCGGAAAGTAAGCATGGTGTAATTGCTCATTAGGTTCATACAGCATATCACCTAAACGTAACGGTACGAGTTCCAAGTGAGCCGTTAAACGTTCAAGGTCCTCGTTGCCAAGCGCGGCTAGTAAATGGTTGTGTTTATGGCTATGTTGATGCGTATTTTTCATTTCGTTTTGGGTAAACTGTTGCGAGCTAGGCGTCGAGTGTATTTTATTAGGTGTTAATAGCGTTACCATGGCTCACCTCACTGTTTTTGGTCGGTATATTGCCATCAGGTTCTTTTTTTAAAGGCGCTTTGCATTCAATCCCTATGCCGCGATAGCCGATAAAACGACTGGCTTGGTTGAATATAGGTTCACCACTCACACGGAAATGTTGTTCGGTTCCGTCTGGGTTAACACGGCTAAATGAAAAATCTAAAAATGGTTGGCGTGCAGAAATGCGCGCTTGTAATAACTTTCGCTCGGTTTGGTTCCAGCCGTTTGCTTCAATGTTATCATTACCTTGCTCTGTTGAGTTTGCATTAATGCCAAGTATTTCTAACACGGGGCCTGAGACTTTGGTAAAATTTTCATTCTCATCCTGTTCCCAATACCAGTCAGATGCAAGCTCGGTAAGGCTGCGGTAACGGGCTTCGCTTTC
>JBLHVX010000122.1:0-5655 GCA_047628835.1 Granulosicoccus sp. | reverse complement strand
CTCTAAAATTTTGGGCAACATAGAAGTAGGCGAAGGCGCTCATGTTAGCTCAGGCAGCGTAGTCCTTCACTCCGTACCCGCACACAGTGTAGTCGCTGGCGTACCCGCAAAAGTGATTGGAGAATCTGTAACACTACAGCCGGCATTGGATATGTGCCAGGAATTGCGCTGCAAAAACAGCTAGGAGGCTGCCCGAGAATAGGGACCGTAGCGAGGGAAAGCAATTTTGAGTGCATTTTTTGAACATTTGAGGTGAATAGTGGTTCTACTTGCCAACAGTAGGCACTATTAAGCGCCGAAAATCAGCGGGGAAATGGGCCGAAATAGCGCTTCCACAGTAGCTCATCTATTCTCGGACAGGCTCCTAGCCTTAACTCTTATCGCATTCATTTTAATACGTTTTCTGTGGTGTGCACAGCGTACCCTACTTGCAACACTACCTTTAAAAACTCACCACTTTTGCAATATTATCTGTCTCAAGTAAACACATCAGCAAGCGATCAACGCCCAAAGCAACGCCAGCGCAGGCCGGCATCTCACCTTCGGTAAGGGCGCTCACTAACGCTTGGTCGTAAGGTAATACCGGCAAACCGTGTTGCTGGCGATAATCATTATCTTTTTCAAAGCGCGCTTGCTGCTCTTTTCCATCAGTTAATTCCCAATAGCCATTAGCCAGCTCCATGCCATCAACATATATTTCAAAACGCTTGGCAACACACTGCCCCTGTTCATCGGCCGCTATTTTAGCTAAAGCCGATTGCGAGGCAGGGTAATCATAAATCGCCACGATGGCAGGCTCTAACGTTGGTTCAACACCGTGAGTAAATAATATGTCTAGCCAGGTATTTTTATTATTACAGGCTGTTATTTCTGAGCCAAAATCACCTTCGATCATCTCGACTGCACATGCTTTAAGCTGCGCAATAGTAGCCGTATGTGGGTCGATAGAAAGCGCTTGCTGAAAAACTTCTCTATAGCTTTTAATGACTGTCTTTTTTTCAGGAAAAAAAGCGCTCAGCAAGACCTGAACTTCTGTGATCAATTGCTGCTCCGTCCACCCCACACGATACCATTCCAACATTGTAAATTCAGGGCGATGCCGCTTGCCCCGCTCTCCTTGGCGGAAGGCCTTGCCTAAACAATAGATATCGTGCTGGTAAGCAGTGAGTAGACGCTTAAGGAAAAATTCCGGAGAAGTTTGCAGATAATGAGACTGACCCATTACCTCACAATGAATACTCTCTATAAATGGATCGACAGTGGCGTATTCATTCAACACTGGCACATCGACTTCGAGCACATCGCGCTCAAGAAAAAACTGCCTAATACGATGGTAAAGCTGTGCCCGCTGCTGAAGCACGGGCAAGGATGCTGATGGCCGCCAAGACATTAACTTAATCTTTAGCGCGGCACAAATATTCACCATTTCTGGTATCTACACGAATCATCTCACCCTTACATATAAACAAGGGGACTTTCACCACGGCACCCGTGACTAATGTTGCAGGTTTAGTACCGCCTTGTGCAGTATCACCTTTTAAGCCAGGGTCAGTTTCAGCAATTTCTAGCTCAACATGATTAGCGGGAGTTATCACCAATGGTGAACCATTATAAAGCGTCACCAATACTAGCTCTTGCTCTTTTAACCACTTATAAGACTCACCTACCGCCTTTTTATCCGCCGGGAATTGCTCAAAAGTCACAGGGTCCATAAAGTACCAAAACTCGCCATCGGTATAGAGATATTCCATATCTTGATCCATGACATCCGCACTTTCTATTGACTCGCCAGACTTAAAGGTACGCTCCCACACGCGCCCTGTGCTAAGGTTACGCAATTTAACACGGCTAAACGCTTGGCCTTTACCTGGTTTAACAAATTCATTATCTAAAATAGCGCACGGCTCACCGTCGAGCATGACTTTTAAACCGCTACGAAATTCACTGGTAGAATAGTTACCCATTATTTCCTCAAATTAATCGTCTGTTGAAAGCCATCATGATACATCGAACCGCCGCCCCATTGCAGAATATTACCAATAAAGACCAACAATTAATCAGCAGTGATCGCAGTGCTGCCGCCGATAAGCTACCACATAGCTGGCAAGAACAATTACAGCATGCCATATCTGATCCCGCACAATTATTATCATTACTGGAATTAGACACAATCTATTTAGATGCGGCGCAAAGGGCTGCGACACTATTCCCTCTGAGAGTCCCTTTATCATTTATTGCCCGCATGAAGAAGGGTGACATTAATGACCCCTTGCTGCAGCAAGTCTTACCGATTAATGCTGAACACATAGAAACTGAGGGCTACTCGAAAGACCCCGTAGAAGAACAGTCGGGGCAAATTAATGGCCTTATCCATAAATATCATGGTCGTGTATTACTGATGGTAAACGGACATTGCGCCATTAATTGCCGTTACTGCTTTCGCCGACATTTCCCCTATGATGAGCACAAGCTAAGTCGAGAACAGTGGGGCGATGTAATACAACATCTTCGCGACGACGATTCCATCAGTGAGGTTATTTATTCTGGCGGCGACCCCTTAGCATCAAATGATAAACAACTGCGCTGGCTTACCGAACAGATTGCCGATATCCACCATATTAAGCGACTACGAATTCATAGTCGCCTACCTATTGTTATCCCCAGCCGGATCACCGACACATGCCTAGAATGGATGAGTAATTCGCGTTTAAGCGTAGTTATGGTGCTACACAGCAATCATAGTAACGAATTGGCAGACCATACGTTGCAAACTGCCATACAACGTATGAAATCTGTAGGCATTACCGTACTTAACCAAGCGGTTTTACTTAAAGGGGTCAATGACAACCTAGCAGCGCAAGTACAACTTAGCGAAACCTTATTTGAGGCAGGAGTACTGCCTTATTACTTACACGTACTGGATAAAGTACAAGGCAGCGCTCATTTTGCCATTAGCGACGCTAGCGCTAAACAGTTGCATGCCCAAATCACCGCGCAACTACCGGGCTACTTAGTGCCTAAATTAGTCCGTGAAGTATCGGATAAGCCATCAAAAGTGCTCATCTAACACGATATTCATCAATTTATGCAGCCTAACTCATGACAAGGTAGCGTAATAACAGGTATTATATTCACTACTGCCTATAACAATGTTGACAGCTTATGAATTCCGCTATTTCGTCTTTTCGTCTTATTATCGTTCATGATTCTCCCCAAGAGGCTCAGCGCTTAAGTAGCATGTTTCATAATGCGGGCAATCCGTGCCAAGCGCAGCACGTTAATGCTGAAGCCAATTTAACGAAAGCACTTGAAGGTCAACACTGGGACTTACTGGTCACCTACGACGAGAGCACGTGCTTATCACCGGCTGTGGTGATTCGCCACATTAGAAAGTTTGAGCGGGATATTCCCGTCATATTACTGAGTAATGCATCAGACAATAAATCCGTTGTAGATGGCATGAAGTTAGGCGCGTGCGATGTGGCTCACGTCGATGATGATCAGCATTTACTGCTTATTGTAAACCGCGAACTGGAGAATCGTCGCCAACGAAAATTAACCCGCATGACTCAGCGAAAACTAAACGAAGTTGAGAGGAAAAACCAACGATTACTTGACAGCTCTCGCGACGGCATTGCCTTTTTACAAGATGGCATGTATCTCTACGCCAATGACTCTTTTGCGGATATTTTAGGGTTTGATAGCAAAGATGACATTGAATTCATGCCTATCATGGATACGATCAAAGAAGATGAGCATCAACGCATCAAAAAAGAATTAAAGAAATTCACTTTACAAGTATCAGGGGCAGACACCACATTACAGTTCACCACCGCTCTAGATAACGGCCAAGAAAACTCTATTACTGCCGACTTATTGTTGGGAGAATACGAAGAAGAGCCATGTATACAGCTGATCTGCCATGCACAAGCTAAAAACAGCGTATTAATGGAAGCCGAGCTACAAAGCATTAAATACACCGATCCATTAACCGGCTTATACAATCGAGTAGCGCTTATCGATGAAATTGAAAAAACCGTAGACATCGTCACCAAAGAAGAAATCCAACAATCGTTTATCTTAATTGACGTGGCCCAGTTTTCCAAAAAGGTAAAGAACACATTTAGCATCACTGATGCTGACAAACTCACTAAAGAGATCGTATCGTTTATACGTGATCACTATAATGATGAGGACTTTGTCGCCCGAGTTTCCGACCACACATTTGCCGTGATCTCGAAGGAACATGACGTTGTAAAAATTATAGATCATGCCGAAACACTTTGCAAAAAAGTCGCCGATAACTTTTTTGAAGTCAACAAAAAAACATTACAGTTTACGCTTAGCACTGGCATCTGTCTTATTAACGAAGCGACCAAGAACTCTCAAACACTTATTCATCATGCACAAGAATGTGTAGAAAAAATACAACAATCTCAATTGGGGAACGGAGCTTTACTATACAAAAAAGAAAAGGGTGAAGAAGGAATATTAGCCAGCACAATCAAGAAAGCAATAGAAAAAAATGATTTGAAACTATTATTTCAACCCATCATTAGCCTTAGGGGAGAGGAGACTGAGCGCTATGAAATATTATTAAGGATGAACATTGACGGCAAAGAAACCTCCCCTACATTATTTTTATCTACCGCCGAAAAACTGGGCTTAGGTAAGAAAATCGATCGCTGGGTCATCCTTGAGTCTATCAAAAACTTACAGCGGACCGATAAAAAAACTCAATACTTTATCAACTTATCTTCTTCAAGCATTCAGGATGAAAGTTTACTGCCTTGGATAAAAGTTGCCCTTGATGCTGCGAATATAGAAGCCTCTTCAATTGTTTTTCAAGCAAAAGAATCAGACGTAATACAGCAAATCACAACAACGAAAAAACTCGTCGACGCACTACAAAATATCGGCATAGATTTTAGCATAACCAATTTTGGCAGCGCTGCTATAGAACCAATAAAAACACTTGATCATATCCAAGCCCAACATATCAAACTTGATGGCGCACTAGCTAAGGAGTTACAAGAAAATCCGAAAAACAGCAAAAAACTAGAATCCCTTGTAAAAATCCTACACGAAAAAGGCAAGATAACAACGATACCTCATGTCGAAAAAGCCAGCATTCTATCCACTCTGTGGCAATTAGGCGTGCACTTTATACAAGGCAATTATCTACAAGCACCTGCTGCCGAAACGAATTATGAGTTTTCTAACGAAGACTAACACTACTCTTTTCAAAAAAAGGAATAGTGTTGTCGCCCTCAGCATAAAGGCGCCACTAAACGCTATTCTATATCGACAACATTAAACCCCATCAAATAAAGAATACTATCTAGCCCTGAAAAACTGACATTGAAGTCAGCGGCAGCCTTCACTTTCGGCTTTGCCCGAAAAGCGACACCCATCCCGGCCAAACCCAACATCGGCAAATCATTCGCGCCATCGCCTACGGCGACAACCTGCGATAACGACAGCCCCTCTTTTTCTGCCAGCAATTTCAGTAACTCCGCTTTACGCTTACCATTAACGATGTCGCCGTTAACTTTACCGGTCACTTTTCCATCTACAATATCCAAGGTGTTAGCATAAACATAATCGACACCCAACTTACTTTGTAAGTAACGGCCGAAATAATCAAACCCGCCA